>CALXJW010000059.1 GCA_944388725.1 uncultured Clostridia bacterium
GCATTTATAAATGCCTCAAAAATTTTATTATGTTTTTCATCTTTTTTATATAAACTTTCTGGGTGAAATCTTACTCCAATATAAAATCTTTTGCATTTTGATTCTACAACATCCGGATAATTATCTTCACAAAAAGCAACTTTATCTAATTCTGGACATTCTTTTATCATTGTTCTATGTCTAGAATTAACCATCATTTTTCCAACTTTAACTATTTTGTAAAACCTTGACGTCTTATCTATAGTAATACTATGAACAAAATCATCAAAAGATTTATCATGTTTTTCCGGATTAGGAATTTTATATGTATTTCCTCCCAATGCTCTTACCATATTATTTTGACCTGCACAAATACCTAAAATTGGTATATTATTATCATAACAATATTTTGCAATTATGATTTCATAATTATCACTTTCTACACCGCCTTGCAAAATAATTCCACTACATAAACTTAGTTGCTTAAACAAATTTTCTTTTTCTTCTTCTGATAAATTATCTTTCCAATTATCTCTAGCATAGTTTACTTCTTTTTCTGTTGGTAATATTCCTATAGCTATTCCTCCATTATCAAAAATTGCTTGTTTTACTTCATCTCTTATAAAAGTGTCTACTTTATTTGATTTATATGTAGCATAATGTTTTGAAACAATACCAATTATAGGCTTATTCATAATATCATCCTTTCTATATTTAATTTATTCATTAAAATTAATCATTTCCTATATACTACTTCCAAACACCTTTTTATTAACTTTATTTGCTATTACATATGTAATTATTATTAAACCAATTAGAATAATCGCTAAATATCTGAATGATTCTACACCTCTGATAACGCACTCTCTACAAATATACCAAGTTATAAGAGAAAATATTGCTCTTATTACAAAATATACTCTATTTACTAGTACCCATTTTGCTCTGTCATTAGTTGAATAAGCACTTATTATACTCCCCCAAATAGGATCACCCATTGTAGAAGTACAAGCAGTAATCATATATGCGATTAACACTCCTTGCCAAGATAAAGTTAGTGCTGCAATAAATAAGCAAGATACATCTATACAAGCAATTATAGTTTCTGATAATAATAATTTTTTCTTTTGATATATCTTTTGTAATAATTGTCCTGATATTATACATAATAGAATAATTTCTAAAATAGTATATACAGCATTCAAATAAGCTACCTTATTACTAATCAGTGGGGCTAATTCTTCAAATCCTCCCCATCCCATACACCAAAAACCTGCGAGTATTGCAAATAGTGAAGTTGCTATAATTGTGTGTTTTTTACTTTTCTTATCTAATTCTTTGTGTTCTTCAAGTGATTCCATTACATCTTCATCTGGTATTTTTTTCAATGATGAACCTAATAAAATACCTATAACAATTAAAATAACATATCCAATTAAATACATTTTGGGGCTTAAATCATAAATAAATTGACTTACTAAAAGTCCTAATGTTCCTCCAATAACCTGTGACCTTTCTTCTTCTATAAAACAATAAGGTTCATACTCTTTGTTTTGGGTATTCATCTTTGTTATAGTAGAATTTTTTATGCCAGATAGTGTTCCAGAAATTAAAGTAAAAAAGTATATTGTATAAACACTTCTACATTGAGATATTATTATTCCTAAAAAGAGAACAGCTATTAAGTGAAAGATATGATATTTTTTATAATCTACTTTTAATGCAAACTTAACAATAGGGTCAAATCCTCTAGATATAAGTCTAGCGAACTCTAATACAATGGGAATTGATACTGCTACCCAAGGTGTAACATTTTGTGATAATAAATATAAAACTATAATTCTTATAAAATAATGATTATTGAAAGAATCTATTATACAACTCCATCTTATTAGATTGATATAATCTTTCTTTGTAGGCATTACTTTATCTCCTTTACAAAGATTACATTGGTGCATTTACAAGGTTTACATCCACATTCTTTACACCAATCGTCTGGAAATCTATATCCCCAATATTCTTTAATTCTTATAACTTCTTTAAAATCATATTTTTTCATTATATTTTCAATGTTCATTTTATTATTCACTAATACACCTTCACACACTATATGAGCTAGTTTTAGTTCTTTCGCATAATTTATAAAATAGTCCATAAACATTGAACCTATATGATTATGTTGGTATTTAGGTTTTATAACTATTACTTGTATATAGAAAGCATCCTCCACTCTTTTGCTATAAGCAATACCAGCTATTTCTTTATCTACTTTAGCCAATTTTATATTAGTATGTATTCCCATTTCATTGCGAATATCTCCTGTACACCATTTTCCCCATTGTTCTTCTTCTATTTCATTTATTATATCTGCATATTTTTCTTCGTAATTTATTAAAACTATTTTATCTTGCATATTTTACCACCATTCATTAAATTGTATCTATTTGACTAAAATTTCACTCATTATTTGTATTTTTTTCCTTTTTATTTAAAAATGTTGCTTCAACATACAATTTATTTGCACAAGATTGAACAACATTCTTTAATAAATATTGTTCTTCTGTCATTTTTTCAGAATCAGGAAATTCTTTTTTACTAAAAGCATGTTTAATTGACAACTCTAGATTTACACAAAATCTATTATATGCTTTTTTTAACTCATAATTTTGTATTGTAAGTGATATTAATTTACCTATATCACTTATACTATATACTTGTTTTAATACGCCAATAACCAGTAAATATGCTAAATGTATTCTATTATATTTCTTCTTTTCTGGTGCAGGCATAATTCCTTGTTTTACATAGTTGTTAATCATTGTTTTTGTTATTATTTTTTCTTCTTTATTTGTTGTGTAATTTATTAAATATTTTTCCAAATAATTTACAACTTGATCTAAATATAAATCCAAATCTGGTAGTTCATCCCATCTTGGCATATGATATTTTATAAAATTATCTTGTTGTTCATTTTCTTTTTCCACCATTTTTCCACTTCCTTATGCTAAATATTTTACCAAAAAAGCTTACAAATAACAAGTTGTATAATGTTTACTTGTCATTATTAGCTTATTATTTTATTTTTCTTTTTTGTATATTATAAATACACATTGCCACTATATTATTGGATACTATTTTTGTAGCAAATTTTGCCAGTTTAATTTTTATTCCTGGTACAATATAAAACTTTCCTTTAAACATTTTTTTTATAGTATATTTTGCAACATATTCACTGCTTAGACCTTTTAATGCAAATTCTACATCTGCAACTTTATTAAAATTAGTATCTACTGGTCCGGGACATAAAATACTAACTTGTACTTTCGACTTTTCTCTTCTTAGTTCTTCCCTTATTGCTTCAGAAAGTCTTACTATATATGCTTTTGTAGAATAATATGTTGCCATTAATGGTCCGGGCATAAATCCTGCTATTGATGCAACATTTAAAATAATTCCTTTATTTTTTTCTCTCATTTTTTGTAAATATAATTTTGTTAAAACATGATATGCAATTATATTTGTATTAATCATTTTTATTTCTTTTTCTAAATTTGTTTTTGTAAACTCTCCGCAATCTCCAAATCCTGCATTATTAATTAATATATCTATATCTTTATGTCTTTCAAATAATTTTTTACAATTATCTACAACAGATATATCCATACTTTCTATTTCAACCTTTGTTTTTAATTCTTCTTTTAAGCTGTTTAATTTTTCTATATTTCTTGCTACTATTACTAATTCGTATCCTTTTTTACTTAATTCTCTTGCTATATCTCTCCCTATTCCGGAAGATGCGCCAGTTATTAATGCCTTCATTTTTCATACTCCTTTTGCAATAATATATCATATTTACACTCAATTATCCACAATTTATTAATTTTATGTTGAAATTTTAAGATATTTAAATTATAATTTATTTGGACATCACAATAGGAGGTTGTATGAATTTAGATTTTTTTAATGATTTTAGCAAAAGACTAAATGATTCTATTGCAAATTTTACTAAAGATTTAAATAATTTTTTAGAAAATAATAATCTCCCTTTCAAAGATGGAGATTGTTTCACTGTTGATAGATTTGAAAATGATTTTGTAGTTTTAGAAGACAGAAAAAGCAGAAAGCTATTTAATATAGCTATCAATCAATTACCTTCTAACATAAAGGAAGGAGATATTTTATCTTATAAAAATGGTCAATTTTTATTAGACAATAATAAAACAAATAAGTTACAAAATGATATTCAATCTAGATTTAACAATTTAAAAAAGAATAAATAGATAAAGAGAGGATATGGAAGTGAATTTATTTAATGCACTTCATATCCCCTTTTTGCGTTTTACTATTGAAATATTTGTTTAAATTCATCCACAAAAGTGCGAATTAAAATATTTTCTTCATACATATTAATAAAAAATCTTTTTATAAATGGAATTTGAACAATTACAAGAAATATTGTTATTGTAAGTACTAATGCTACAAAATTTCTAACATAATAGTTAAAATCTTTTTTATATTTAATTTTGTATCCTCTATCTTTCATATCACGTATGTATGCATCATGATATGCTTGGTTTACTGCTTGATTTATTTTAGTATTATATTCTTGTTGATTATATGTTTGACTGTTATTGTATACTTGACTATAATTAATGTTTGGTTGATTTTGATTTTGTATTTTATTAGTTGTATTATTTTGAATCTTTCTTTTTAATTCTATATTTTCGTTAACTAATTCTTGATACTTTTCTGCTGAAATTGTATTTTCTTCTAATTGTTGGTCATATTCATACCTTTGTTCTTCATTTGACAATACGGAATATGCTTCATTTATTAATTTCATTTTTTCTTCTGCTTTTACTTTTTGATTTTGTTCTTGTACATCTGGATGATATTTTTTTGCTAATGTTTTATATGCTTTTTCTATTATTTCTTTCGATGCTTTTCTATCTACTTCTAATATTTCATAGTAATTCTTCATATATTCTCCTATTTTATATTTTAGCTTCAATTATTTCACAATTTTTCATACCATATTGGTTTAAATTATTATTTTTGGGAACACCATATAGATATTTTTTAAATACTTTTGCAACTCCTCCATGAGCCACAATTAAAACAGTTTTGTCTTTATATTTTTCTTTTGCTTCTTCTATAAATTCTAATACTCTTTTTTCAAACTCTAATACAGATTCTCCATTTTTATATGATTTATTTAATTTGCAATCCCATATTTCTTCTTCACATTGTTCAGTAACTGGATTCCCTTCTAATTCTCCTAATTTTCTTTCTCTTAGTCTTTCTTCTGTTATTATAGGTACATTTCTATTATCTAAAATTATTTCTGCTGTTTGTATTGCTCTTTTCATTGGTGATACTATTACTATATCAAATTCTTTTCCTTCTAATATTTTTCTTGTTTCTTCGGCTTGTTGTATTCCTGTTTCATTAAGTGGTCTTTCTGTTTGTCCTCCTTGCATTTTTCTTGCTAAATTCCAATCAGTCTGCCCATGTCTTACATAAAAAAATTTCATACAAACCTCCTTGTTTTATTATCTTAGTTTATTATACCATTTATACATTTTTTTTCAATATTTTTTATAATATAATTAAAATAGAAGACTCGACTTTTACAAAAATCGAATCTTCTATTTTTTGAGACAATTAGCTTATAGTAACATCTCCTTTACTGTATTTTGAGGTTTAGGTATTTTATTACGATTGGTGTTTTTTCAATACAATTGCACCATAAGGTGCAAGTTTTTGGGTATTGCTTCCTTTGATGTTGAAAATTACTTTTGCATCTTTGTATTCTTTAGGTACATCTACTTGCGTTTCATGATGAGTTCTGCTTGAAATTACAAGAATTTTGTTTCCCTCATCATCATACCGTTCAAATACAAATTGTTCAGCATCAATTTTTACGAGTCTGAAATCGGCAGTCCTTAAAAACTCTTCTTGTTTCCGAGCTTTAATGACTCCTCTGGTGAATTTCAGCATATCTTTGTCGCGATGCTTCCACGGGTATGGTGCTCTATTAGCTAGATTACCAATACCACATAGTCCAACTTCATCTCCATAAAAAATGGACAACATGCCTGGCAAAAATGCTAGTACAGTCAAATAGGATTTAAAAACCTTTTTGCCATGCTTGTATTCCTGTCTAGAAATTTGATGAGACCTAATCCATTCAACACTTTCATCTCGCAAGTTCCATGCCCATTGAGAATTTGGGCTGAATACATCACATCCAAAAATCTCAATTACACGAGATATGTCGTGTGTGGATGTAAAATTCATCCAAGTTTGGATTGTTTCAGTTGGGTATTCGGTCATAGTTTCTTTAAAAACATAACCAAATTTCCAAATATCAGTATACTTGTAGTACCGTACCAATGCATCTGCCACTCGATAGTTCATGACTGTATGAATTCCTTTGCCAGAGCTAAGATCATCTCGTCCTCTCATAGGATTTTGTTCCCAAACTTCCGCCAAAATGAATCCATCTTGCTTATTTCTGAGCACGGCTTCTGTTATCTGTTTAACAAATTCATTGTCGAGCTCATCTTCTACATCCAATCGAAGACCATCGATTCCGAGTGAAAACCACAAATCAATAACTCCATTTTCTCCACAGATGTATTTTATCCACTCTGGAGATTTTCCGTTACATACCGGATGATTCAAAAATCCCCACCAATAGCAGAAATCCATTTGGCCCTTGTCCCATCTTCTCTTATAAAAATCGAAGTATGGAGATTCTTCACTTTGGAACGCACCAACAGAATCATAATGGCCATACCTGTTGAAATACTTGCTGTCATCACCAGTATGGTTGAAAACAGCATCCAGAATAATCTTTATGCCATAACTGTGTGCTTTTTCGCACAGTTCTTTCAAATCCTGGTTTGTGCCAAAATACGGATCCACTTTTTCATAATCTCCGGCATCATAATGATGATTAGTAGGACTTGCTACCACAGGATTAAGGTAAATTACATTAACGCCTAAGCGTTTTATATATTTTAACCGTTTGATAATTCCCTGCAAATCACCACCATAGAAATCATTGGCCCACATTCCGTTTGCATCAGGTCCAACTAAAGGCTTTTCATCCCAGTTTTTATGAATATTTCTACCATACATGGGTTCTAATCGTTGCTTAGAGCCTCTGTAGAACCTATCGAGAAAAACTTGATACATTACTGCACCTTTAGACCAATCCGGTACATCAAAGCCAACTGACATTTTCCAACATTCTTCTTTCGAAATACTACTAATTCCAGTAATATCAATTTTTTTATAATACTGGAAGCAACCATTTGCCTCGAAGGAAAAATAGTAATGGTATAATGCACTCGTCCCTAACTCAATCGTTGTCTTGAAATACGCATAAGTTTCGTCATTCTGCCAATATTCCATACGGTAAGTATCTTTCTTAGCAGAATTAGAAATAGCAAATTTTACCCGTTCTATCCATCCCCACGTAAGTGGAATCTGAATAATTACTTCAAAAACACCTCCATCTACAGTCTTGCTTTCTTCAATTATTTGATGTTTTACTTTTAATGCTTCTTCTTGTCTCATAACTTTCACCCCTTCTTAATCAAGAAAAGCATCTATATTGACCTTACAATTATAATGTATATCCAAAATACCATTTTGTCAACAATTTTAGACATTTTTTGACTTTAATTGTAAATATCCTAGCTCATTCCAACTATTGTATGCTAAATTTAATCTAAACAATATTTTTGGTTTTGCACCAGCTCTATTTTTATCAACTATACAAGCATAATATCTCACATCTGGATCTTTAAATTTTTCTAACTCAAAAAATTTTGTGTCAACTTCTTCTAATGAATATGTATAATCACTCAATGAATCTCTTGGTATTTGTTTTATTAAACATAATGTATCTAATACTTCTTTTACTGTTCTACTTACTGCTAAATCATTTATAGTTAAATTTATTGGAAGTGTTTGACTTTCTGTTAATTGTAATGTTGAAAATATAAACATATTAAA
>CALXJW010000060.1 GCA_944388725.1 uncultured Clostridia bacterium
GCTAAATCTTGTGCGTTATCAACATTTATTTTAACAACTTTTATATCTGTATTTTCTTCTGCAACTTCATCAACTATTGGTGATAACATTTTGCATGGTCCACACCAATCTGCATAAAAATCTATTAGAACTGGTTTATCGCTTTGTAATACCTCACTTTCAAAATTTTCACTTGTAACTTTTAAAATTTCCATTTTATTTTCCTCCTCTTCATTTTTTATATTTATTTGTTCACTACTTTGATAAAGCATTTTTTCACTTTCTTTATTTAGTAATGAATTAATAGCTATTAAAGATATTATAAATATTACAACTAATATAATAGTAATAACTTTTTTGAACATATTTCCCCCTTATAAGAATATAGTATAAGCTCCCATGATAATTAGTATTATACCTGAAATCTTTTTTATGGCATTATAATTCTTTTTTATATAATCAAACATTTCTTTTAATTTTTCAATTAAGGTAACTGATATAATAAATGGAATTCCTAATCCTATTGAATATACTATCATTAAGAGTATTCCTTTTATCATATCTTGTTGTTTTGCCACTAATAATAATGCTGAACTTAAAAATGTTCCTATACATGGGGTCCAACTAATTGAAAATAGTATTCCAAATAACATTGCTTTTATAAAATTTAAATTCTTTGTATTTGCATTTATTACTTTGGATTTATTTAAAAATTTTATTTTAAATATTTCCATATAATTTAATCCCAATAATATAATTATTATTCCAAATACAATCTTTATATATTTTATATTGCTACTTATAAAAATTCCTAATTGACTTGCAAATATAGATAATATTAAAAATACTACTGTAAATCCTAATACAAATCCACTTGCATTTATTACCGCTTTTGAAGTGTTTTTATCATCTTCTCCAATAAAATAAGATATATATATAGGTAACATTGGTAATAAACAAGGAGATATAAAACTTGCTATTCCTTCTAAGAAGGTAAAAACATAATCCATATTTTTCTTTCCTTTATAAAATATCTTTTAATTTTTTTGAATTAAGAATTGTAATTTTTCCTCTTGATAGTTTTATTAATTCTTCTTTTTCAAATTTTTTTAGTGTCCTAGATATAACTTCTCTTGCTGTTCCTAAATGATTTGCTATTTGTTCATGTGTTAATGTAATCTCATTATTTTTTTCTTGTTTTAATAAAAATAATGCCAATCTTTTATCAAGTCTAGTAAATAATAAATCTTGTATGTTCCATATAACTTCTGAGAATTTAGTTACAGTTTTTTTGTATATATAATTTTCTAAAAATACATTTTTTTCCATTATACTTTTCAAAACTAATATATTAGTAACCATTATTTCTGTTTCTTCTTCTGCCATTAAGAATGTATCAAACATTATTTCTTCCATAACACATGATGCTGATAATGTACATATATCTCCTTCATATAATCTATACAATGTAACTTCTTTACCTTCATCAGAAATCATATATATTCTAAGATTTCCTTTTAATACTTTTATTATTCCTTTACATTTTTGTGTAGGATTATATATTATTTGTTTTTTTGAATATTTTTCTATAATGGTTTCTAAAACAAATTTATTTTTACTATTTTCATCTAAATTATTCCAAAACTCATATTGTTCACATATTTCTTTAATCTTTTCTTTATTCATATCTCTCTCCAATAATTTTGGATATTGTTTCTTAATTCTTTTTTATTATATGCATTTTTTATTTTCTTTTCTGTGATTAAGTCACAATACACTTTCCACATTTTATCATTTTATGTGGAAAGTGTAAATGCAATTTTTTATTTTTATCCTATATATTTAATTGTTTCATCTTGTGAAAAATTTTCAATATTATACAAAATTAAAACATTTGTAATTTTATTATCATTTATATATTGTTCTAAATCTTCTTTAAAATATCTCAAATCTATTACACAAATATTTTCATAATCATTTAATAAAAATGGTATAAAAGAGTTTGCATATGAATCTTTTATTATTAATAAATTTTTATTATTAATATTTTCTGTACTAATTTTTATTTCTGGGTAATTACCTCCAAAAAACACTTGGTATTTATCTTTAGAATTTATTTTTTCAAAATCATAAATAGTATCACTAGTTTTTTTACCCAAATTATAATACACTTTGTATTTTGCTTCTTCTTTTGGTTTAAATATTTCAATTGTATCATTTGAAGCTTTTTTGTATAAAATTTTTGAATATAGCGTTCCTTTAAATTCATTTGTTATAGTTTCTATTTCATAATCATTTTTATCTATTTGTTTTCCTTTTTTATTTGCAAAAGTTTCGTAAGCATAATGTGCCCCTAAGCTAGTCCAATGATGATCCGTCTTATAATAGATATATTCTTCTTTATGACTAAATAAAGTTTCTCTTAAATCTATAAAATTACAATTTGTTATATTTTCTCTTATTTTATTAATCGATTCATTTTGATCATATATTGGTGCATTTTTAGGTAATTTATCCTGTAAAATCAAACTTGCAGTTGGAACAATCATAACATCAATATTTTTATCTTTGTTTTGCTCTGCAAACTTATTTATACTTTCTATATTTTGTTCTAAAATATTTTCATCAAAATCTTCTTGTAAATGTTTTTCTATTAGATAATTATCTTCTGCAAGATATACACCATTTATATCTTTATTTCCCATTAAAATTTGTATTTGTGTTTTTATTTCATATAATTTTTCTCGAAATATAAATTGATCATTTATATATTCTTCTGCATCTTTAAAGAATTTTCCTGATACAATATTCTCAAAACTAAATTTAGGCTTTGAACTTAAATATCTATTTTCATTTTCAGAAAATTCTTTATCTTTTGTTATAATTATAAAAAGAGGCGTTATTATTATAATAAATAAAAAAATTATGGTTAAAAAAATATTATTTATTTTTTTCATTCTATAAACCTCCTCTTAAAATCTAAAATATAAAAATGGATTATATGTATTTCCAATTAAAAAGCTCACTGAAAGCAAGAAAAACATAATGTATAAAATTATCTCTGCAATGCTGTAAAATGTTTTATTTTCTTTTTTCATTAGTTTTAAATATATCTTTTTAAATATGCTTGTACTAGCAATTATACATATAATTAATAAAATCTTATTAGTAGATATTAAATACAAAAATTCATTATTATATAAACTTGTATTGTTTAAGCCAAACATTGATTTCAAATACAATCCAACTTGTGAAATATCTTCAAATGCAAATATTACCCAACTTATAATTACAATGAACATTGTATATATATGTTGTAAAATTTTAGGCATTTTTTCTATGTATTTTTGAAGAATCAATTTTTCTATAATTAATATTACTCCAAAGTAAATTCCCCATAAAACAAAATTCCAACTAGCTCCATGCCATAAACCAGTTAGCCCCCAAACGATTAATAAATTTCTTATTAATTTTATTTTTCCTTCTCTGCTTCCACCTAGTGGAATATATACATATTCTCTAAACCATGTTCCTAATGAAATGTGCCATTTTCTCCAAAATTCTGTAATATTCTTTGATTCATATGGATGATCAAAATTCTCTAAAAACTTAAATCCAAACATTCTTCCAAGACCTATTGCCATATCAGAATATCCTGAAAAATCAAAATATATTTGGAATGTAAATGCAAATGCTCCTAACCATGCATTTAATATTGGTAAATTATTAATTGATTGTGCGGATATTTGATTCCATAACATTCCTATATTATTAGCTAACATTACTTTTTTAAATAGTCCAATTATTAATCTTTTAATACCATATGCAAAATCATCTATATTTTCTTTTCTGTCTTTTAATTGTTTTTCTATATCTCTATATTTAACAATTGGCCCTGCAACAAGTTGAGGAAAGAAAGTTACATATGTTCCAAAACTAATAATATCTTTTTGTGCACATACATTTCCCAAATAAACATCTATTGAATAAGATAATGTTTGAAATGTGTAAAAAGAAATCCCTATTGGTAATGTAATATTTAATAATCCTAAATTCAAATCAAAAATATTGTTAATATTTTGTATTAAAAAATTACTATATTTAAAAAAGCATAAAATCCCTAAATTAACAACAATAGAATTAATTAGAATGATTTTAGCTTTTTTATATTTTTTATTTAATTGATATTTTTCTATGAGAAGACCATTTATATAGTCAAATACTGTTGAGAAAATCATTATAACTATATAAACTGGTTCTCCCCATGCATAGAAAATTAAACTACTTATAAATAATATTAAGTTTCTTATTTTTCTAGGACTACAAAAATAAACTATTAGGACTAATGGTAAGAATATAAACAAAAATGTTAAACTACTAAATACCATAATTGTCTCCTTATTATTCTTCATTTGTTATTGGAAATTCTATTATTCCTGCCGCTCCTGCAGCAATTTCATATTTTCCAAATACAATTACTACTTGTTTTTGATCATTTAAATAAAATTTTGTATTTTCATTTATTAAATCTTCTATATTCACTTCATCAAATAGATAAAACTTTTGTTCTTCACTCCAATTTTCTATTGTATTATTTATACTTTTCATAACTATTTCTTTATAATCATTTCCAAGTAAGTCTTTTAATGTTAATTCTCTTCCAGTTTCCATATCCAAATTATAGAAATATTGTTGACAATATGCATTTGCCCAGGTTTCCCATTTATTTATAATAAATGAAACATATTTATCAGATACACATTTTATCTCATAATTTACTTCTATTTCTCTTTTCATAAATTCTTCTGGCTTTCCACCTGTTTCTATAAAAGCATCATAATATTCTTTTGCTCTTTGTTTACTATTTTCTACTTCTTCATTTATAGTTTTTACAATTTCTTCATTAACTCTTTTCTCTAAATCTGTTTTACCTTCATTAGAAAATTGTGGTATTTTAACATCAACATATTGTATTTCATCTTCAAATTGATATTCTCTAAATGTAAATAATTTACTTAAATCTCCTATTATAGGTATTTGAGATAAAGTTTCAGCATATGCTTGGTTCAAATTTAATGGAATAATAAATATTGCTATAAGTCCTGCAGCTATTAGTCCAACTCGATTTATTATATTATATTTTTTAGGTTTTGATTTTAAACCAGTTTCAATAGCATCATATACAACTGAAGATAATTCTTGTGGAATTTCAATTTCGTCATATTTAGACTTTTTCATTATAAACACTCCCCTTTCATTTGAATTTTCAGTATTTCTAAAGCTTTATATAATCTTGATTTTATAGTACTTAAATTTGTTTTTGTTATTTCTGCAATTTCATCTAATTTCATATCTTCAAAATATCTTAACATTATAATTGTTTTTAATTTTGGTGGTAATTCATCTATTGCATCATATAAATCTATATATTCATTTTTAGTTACAAAATCATTTATTTGTTCTATACATTCATTTTCTTTTATTTCATCTATAAATGTTATTTTTTTGTTTTTCCTTAAAGTTGTTATACATTCATTTATTAGTATTCTATAAAACCACGTCTTTAAATATTGTTCTTCTTTTAATGTATCTCTTTTTTGAATTGCTTTTACAATAGATTCATGTACTAAATCTAAGGCCATTTCTTGATTTTTTACATATCCATAAGCAAATTTATAAATTCGATTTTCATTTTCTTTGAAGAAATTTATTAATTGTTGTATATCTATGCTTTCTTTCAATTGTCTTTCTCCTCTCTGTTATTCCATATATTCTGAAATTAACTTTTGTGCGTTTTTATCTTCTGTTACACAAAAAACTATATATTTATCTTTTTGAATTAATATTGCATCCTCTAATCTTTTTACTTCTTTTGGCGCATAACCACTATAACTTGATTTTTGATTTTCTATTCTTTCATTTACTTTTGCAACTGCTTCTTTTGCATTTTCTTTATTCTCAAATTCAAATATTGCAACTTCTTCTGCTGTAGCTCCGCTACTTAAATAAACCTTTTCTGAAATAGCATTGTCTATATTATACAACCTTTTTACAGTTTCTGCATCTGTTATATTCATTTCATCTTCAAAATCAACATTTTTTATTATATTTTCTGATAATTTATCTATATCTATTGTTATCTCTTTATTCATATTTTTTAAAATAAATATTGCAATTGCTATAATTAAAATTACTGCAATTATTATTATATATCCTTTTTTTCTCATTTTGATTTCATTCCTTTCTAATGGTACATACTAAGTTGGAAAAGAATTAAATTTTGGCTAGGAAAACAAGTTTGAAATTTATGAAGCGTACTAATTGTACGTTGATTAAATTTCAAATGAAGTTCGCCACTGTGCAACGCCAAAATTGTAATTATTTTTCAACTTCTTCCTCCCTTATCTTTTATTGTACAGTATGAGTTTCTAAATATTCAAGCCATTTTCCACAATATGTTTTGTTTAAATGTATTCCATCTGTTGCTGCTTCTTCAGGAAGATTTCCCGAACTATCACTTATAGCTATATTTACATCTATATAGTATACATTTTCTTCATTTGCCATTTTTTGTATTAGTGAATTATATTCATTTATTTTTGAATTTTTTAAATATTGATGTTCTGTTGATACTTTATTGCTCACTGGTAATATTGATTGTATGTATATAACCGCTTCCGGATTTATCTTTTTTATCTGATCTATTATTTCTGTATATTTTTGTATAAATAAATTATTATACTTCCATCCTGTTTCATTAATTCCCAACATGATATATACTTTAGAAAATTTTGTTTTTTCTAATGCTTCCATTATTGTTACTTTTTTTCCATCTTTATTTATTACTTTGTCTGTAAATATTGTATCAACTTTTAAACCTTTTTCTGTATATACTGTTGTTTTAGAATATAAGCTATTATTTATTGCTAAACCTTCTGTTCTAGAATCTCCTATAAATACTGCATCACTAAAATATTCTATTCCTACTTTTTGTGACTTTGGTACAGGTTTAGAATAATCATAACCTTTAGTTGTATTTTCAGTTTTATTTCCTGTTGAATTACTTTGTTCTTCTGTTTTTTCTTGCTCTGTGTTTTCTTCAGTTATATTGCTAACGAGACTGTTTGAATCGTTTATTTCTTGATTGTTATCTGTTTGCTGCATATTATTTGTTTTATTATTCTCTACATTATTAGCATTCTCTTTAATTTCTGTCATTTTTGTTGATTCATAACTATTTATTGTTTTAGCATTTTCTATTATTAATTGAATATTTTCTTTTACTGTTGCCGCAGCTAATAAAAGTACCATTAAAAGAACTAACACTATTGTTATCTTTATTATTTTCTTTTTTTCTTTTTCCTTTTTTATTTCTCTTTGTAAATATTCCTTACTCCATTGATATTCTATTTTTTCTACTCTATTTCTCATATTAGTTTAGTCCTTTCTTCGAATTTTTTTGTTTTATTTTTTTCATCTATATATATAGACGTTTTTTGTTCTAAAAAAGTTTATTTTTTTGTTTATTTTTTTATTTTTTTGTTAATAATGAAATTGGTGATATTTTGAATAAATTATATTTAATTAATAATCCTTGTGTTTTTCAAGGTGAAAGTAAATTAAAAAGCAATTATAAATCTAATTATTTTGAAGGTTGGTATTTTAAAAATGTAGGTAAAGCTATTAATATTTCTTTTATTCCTAGTATAAGTGTTAATAATGGAAAACAATCTTGTTTTATACAAGTTATTACCAAAGATTCTTCTTATGTTATTCCTTATGATATTAAATCTTTTAGTTTTAGCTATTCTCCATTCTACATTCAAATTGGAAATAATTATTTTTCTACAGATACAATTCATATAGATATTTCTAGCAAAGATATTAATATATTTGGTGATTTACTTTATACCAATTCTACTTGTTTAGAAAA
>CALXJW010000061.1 GCA_944388725.1 uncultured Clostridia bacterium
TCATTTCCATTTTTTCTTAATATTGTTTGAATTGCCTCTGATAATATCTCTGGATTATTATCTAATTCTTGTTCTAAAAATTCTTTATTTACTCTTAGTTTATTTATTCCTATAATTGTTTGTTTAATAGATATTAATGTATATGCTATGGCTAATCCTATATTTCTAATCATTGATGAATCACTTAAATCTCTTTGCATTCTTGAAATTTGTAAATTATCTATAAAACTTGATAATATTCCATTTGATATTCGTATATTAGCCATTGAATTTTCAAAATTAATTGGATTTATTTTATGTGGCATAACTGATGAACCAACTTCACCTTTTACATTATTTTGTAAAAAGTAATTTCTACTAATATACATCCACATATCATTATCAAAATCTAGTAAAATATTATTAAATAATTTTATTTCTGAAAATATCATACATATATTATCATGTGTTTCTATTTGAGTTGTATATAAATTATATTCTAATTCAAAACTCTCTACAAATTCTTTACTTATTTTTATCCAATCAATATTTGGATATGAAATTAGATGTGCATTAAAATTCCCAACAGCTCCGTTAAACTTTCCTGTAATCTGTTCATTTTTAATTTTATTTAATATTTTATCCCATCTATAAACAAATATTGCTAATTCTTTTCCAACAGTTGTTGGAGTAGCGCTTTGTCCATGTGTGTGCGATAACATTGGAATATTAGCATATTCTTTTACTTTTTCTTTTACTGTTGATATTAATTTATCTATGTTTGGTACTAAAACATTATCTCTAAGATTTTTTATCATTATTCCATATGAAATATTATTTATATCTTCTGATGTACATGCAAAATGAATTAAATTATTATATTTTTCAATTCCCTTATTTTTAAATTCTTCTCTTAAAAAATATTCTACTGCTTTTACATCATGTTTTGTTGTTTCTTCAATTTCTTTTACCCTTTTTGCTTTTTCTAAATTAAATTCCTTTATAATTTCTTCTAATTTTTCTATATCATTTTCTGTATAATTTATATTAAATTCTTTGCTATATTCGAATATTTTTTCCAGCCATTTAATTTCTACTATTACTCTATATTTTATTAAATTATATTCATTAAAAAATTCTTTTATTTCTTGCGTTATTTTTTCGTATCTTCCTTCTATTGGTGAAATACTATAAAGGTTTTCTATCATTCTTTCTTCTCCTCTTATTTCTTACAAACTATCATACATTCTCTACCGGCTCCAACTCCAATAAATGTTACCGGTACTTTTACAATTTCTTCGATTCTGTTTAAATATTTTTGAGCTTTTTCTGGTAGTTCTTCTCTACTTCTAATATCACTTATATTTCCAAAATTACCTTCAAACTCTTCATAAACTGGTTCACAATCTTTTAAATAATCTTCATCTGTAGAAAATCTCATATTTACTTTTCCGTTTTTCTTATATCCCACACATAATTTTATTTTATCAAGTTTTCCTACTGTATCTAGATGATTTATTGCAATTCCTGTTATTCCATTTACCATTACTGCATATTTTAATGCAACTAAATCTAACCATCCACATCTACGAGGTCTTTTTGTAGTTGTTCCATATTCATGCCCTAATTCTCTTATTAAGTCTCCCATTTCCGTTTTATCTTCTGTTATATATGGACCTTCTCCTACTCTTGATGAGTATGCTTTTATTACGCCATATACTTCTCCTATATATCTTGCTCCTATTCCAGAACCTGTACAAATTCCTCCTATACTTGGATTTGATGAAGTTACAAATGGATAACTTCCAAAATCTATATCTAATAATGTAGCTTGTGCTCCCTCACATAATATTTTTTTATCCTGCTCTATAGCTTCGTGCAACAAAGTTACTGTATCTGTGACATATGGTTTTAAGTATTCTGCATATTGGGTATATTGTTCTATTATTTCATCTGCATTTACTGTTTGATAATTATATATTTTAAATAAATCATTTCTTTCTTCTATATTTTTTCTCAATTGTTTTTCAAATCTTTTGTTTACTAAATCCCCTATTCTTATTCCACATCTTTCGTATTTATCACAGTATGATGGTCCTATTCCTCTACATGTTGTTCCTATTTTCCCTTCTTTTCTTAATTCTTCTTGAAGTCTATCCATCTCTATATGATATGGAAATATTACATGAGCTCTATCACTTATGTATAAATTATCTACTGTATATCCATTTTCTTTAACCATTTCTATTTCTTCTATTAATACTTTTGGGTCTATTACTACTCCGTTCCCTATTACTGCTTTTGTATTTTTATTTAAAATTCCTGATGGTATTAAATGAAATGCAAATTTTTTCCCTTCTACTTCAATTGTATGTCCTGCATTATTTCCTCCTGTACATCTAACTGAAATATCTGCTTTTTGTGATAAATAATCAATTATTTTACCTTTTCCTTCGTCTCCGTAAAAACAGCCTAAAACCACATCAACTTTCATACAATTCCTCCTTGTTTAACTTTTTACAATTGTATTATAATATTTTAGCTGTGGTTTTGTCTATACTATTTTTTAATTATTTTATATTAAATAAACAAAGTGCACAAAAGGGACAGTCCTTTTTGTGCATTTTGCACTTTAAAGACTGTCCCTTTTGTGCATTTTTATATTATCCCCATCTTTTTAGCAAATTGTTTTCCTTTTTTAGTTATTTTTTTTGTATTAATATTATTATTGTCAGACCACATCATCATAACACCTGTAGTAATCAATCCACCTATTACTAAACCTTTTACGAACTTCATTTTCATATCATCATCCCTTCTTAAAATTTATTATTATTTATTCAACTATTTTTAGTATGTCTAATTTTTCTTTGTTTATACTCTTTGAATAAGGTATATATTTCATGTATGGTAATTATTGCCAAAAAAATCCCAAATAATTTTTTTAATTTTTCAACCTCTATATTTACTGATATTTCTGCACCTATTATTGCACCTAATGCTCCAAAAATAGATATAATTATTGCTAATTTTACATCCAAATTTTTATTTTTATAATTTATTATTATTGCTGAAATTGCAGTTGGTATAAAATATATTAAATTTGTTGCTTGTGCAATATGTTGCTCAACATTTAAAAACATTGTAAGCAAAAATATTAGAATTGTCCCCCCACCCATTCCAATTCCACTAAATATTCCAGAAAAAATACCTATTAATATTTGAGTCATATTTATCCTTTCCTTTAGAATAACATTTTATATGATACATATATTAAAAAAAATATAAATAAAATTTTTAATATGTAATCTGGAAATTTTTTTAATATTTTTGCTCCTAAATATCCGCCAACTATTCCACCTATTGCACATAATAATCCTAATTTCCAATTAATATAGTTATTTTTATAATAAAAAATACTACTTACGGCAACCATAACTAACATACAGCATAATGATGTTCCTCTTGCTTTTTTTGGTTCTATTTTAGATAAATATATAAAAGATGGAACAAGTATCATTCCACCACCTGTTCCAAAAAGTCCACATATTATTCCTGCTAATAATCCTGTAATAACTTCCTTTATCATTTAAAATTACTCCATTCTTATTAGTATTTTTTCCATTTTTTTATTTTATATTCTCATCTTTTATATAATATTTTGTTCCTAACATTTTATCTGGTAAATATTGTTGCTCAACCCAATGTCCTGGAAAATCATGTGGATATAAATATCCTTCATGATATCCTAATTCTTTCATTTTTTCTACTGGTGCATTTCTTATATGCATTGGTATTTCTCCAGTATCTTTATTAGCAACATCTTCTAATGCTTTATTTATTCCCATATAAGTTGCATTTGACTTCTTACAATTGGCAACATATACAGCTGCTTCTGCTAATATTATTCTTGCTTCTGGCATCCCAACCATATGAACAGCTTGCATTGCTGATGTTGCAATAACTAATGCTTGTGGATCTGCTAAACCAACATCTTCTGATGCTGCTATTACTATTCTTCTTGCTAAAAACACAGGATCTTCTCCTCCATTTAAAGCTCTTGCTAAATAAAATAATGTTGCATCTGGGTCTGATCCTCTCATAGATTTAATAAATGCACTTATATTATCATAATGTGTATCTCCGTTCTTATCAAATATAGCTTTTCTATTTTGAATACTATTTTTTATTACTTCATCTGTTATATGTATATATCCATCTGATTCCATATTTGTTGTTAAAACTGCAACTTCAAGACCATTTAATGCTGTTCTTACATCTCCATTTGCAATATCTGCAATTTTTCTTAATGTACTATCTTCTATTTTTATACTATATTCCCCTAATCCATCTTTTCTTTCTAATGAATTTTTTAAAATTTTATATATATCATTTTCAGTTAATGGATTTAGTTTTATAACCATAGATCTTGATATTAAAGCTTTGTTTACCTCAAAATATGGATTTTCTGTTGTTGCTCCAATTAAAATTATTGTTCCATTTTCTACATATGGAAGTAATGCATCTTGTTGTAATTTATTAAATCTATGTATTTCATCTATAAATAATATACTCTTTCCTATTGGATTTAACATGAAATTTTGTGTTTCTTCTACAACCTTTTTTATATCTGCTACACCTGATGTTACTGCATTTATTTTATAAAATTTATATTTTGTTGTTTCACTAATTACTTTTGCAAGTGATGTTTTTCCACATCCAGGTGGACCAAATAAAATTATACTTGATAGTCTATCTGCTTTTATTGTTCTATTTAATATTTTTCCTTCTCCTAATATATGTTCTTGTCCCACATATTCTTCTAATGTTTTTGGTCTCATTCTATATGCTAATGGTTCTGTTTGATTCATATTTTCCTCCGCATTTTTTCTTAAATTATAAAACCATATAAAATAATTGTCAAGTAATTTTTCGAACATTTTTTTGTATTTATATTGACTTTTTTAATTTTTATAAATATAATACTTACAGTTTTTTGAAAGGATGGTTTATATGTTTGCTTATATTAAAGGGATATTGGAAGTAAAAGCTAGAGATTTTGTTGTTATAGATATTAATGGTTTAGGATATAAAATTTTTATGTCTGAATCTGCTATTGATACTCTGGGCAATATTGGAGATATTATAAAAATCCATACTTTTGTTAGAGTTAAAGAAGATGATATTAGTATTTTTGGATTTAAATCACAAGATGAACTTCGTATGTTTGAATTACTACTTTCTGTTGGTGGTGTTGGAGCCAAAACTGCTCTAGGAGTTTTGTCTAATATTGAACCATCTACTTTTGCATATGCTGTAATTTCAGAAGATGTTTCTATACTTACGCAAATTCCTGGTATTGGTCCAAAGTCTGCTAAAAGAATTATTTTAGAATTGAAAGATAAATTAAAAACTGATGCTATTTCTGTTAATGTAGAAACTTCTAATGCATCAATACAAAAATCTTTAAATACAAATCTTGTTGAGGCAATTTCTGCATTACAAGTTCTTGGATATTCAAAGAGAGATATTGATACTGCTTTGAATAAATTTGATGTTTCTAATTTAAGTATTGAAGATATTATTAAAACTTGTTTAAGCTTTTTAGCAAAATAAATAAAATATGCACAAAAGGTGCACAAAAGGGACAGTCCTTTTTGTGTATAATGAACTTTCAGGATTGTCCCTTTTGTGCATTTATTTTATAATTCTGGTTCATTTTCAACTTGTGCTGTTTTTTCACCTAAATCTGCTTGTTTTAAATCTTTTGTTTCAAATCTATATGTTACAAAGTTATCTTTATTTGGTCCAGATCTCATTAAATTTATTGTCATTACTTCCCCTAATTTTTCTGTCATTTGCAATAATTTTTCTTCCACTTTTTCTCTATTTATATCTCCGCATTCTAAAGTATCTTTATAGTTTCTCGCAGCTAGAATATCATTCATATATTCTAGTACTTCATCAGAATTTATTCCTCCTATACATTCTGTTCCATCTCTTTCCATAATTTTAGCTCCCGGATTATTAACATCATCTATTAAAAATAAGTCAAAACTACTTGTTGATCTACCTATTATATTGCCTACTTTAGATTTTAAAATATTTAAATACATTTCACTAATATCTCCAAAGTAATCAGCTAATTCTTGATTTGATACTGCTGACATACTTCTCTCATTTATTTCATCTCTGAATTGTATAATTTCATCATATAAGTCTTGAGGAATTCCTAATTCTTGAGCTTTCACGCTATATTCTTGAATTTCTTCAAAATTAGATACGTATTTCGCTTCAATTGTCCTATCCACTGCTCCTTTTATTTTCATACCAATACCTATTGTTGCAACACCTGCAAGTAATATTGCTATTAATCTGTTTCTTAGGCGCTTTGCTGTATATTTTCCTTTTTGTGGCTTTCTTCCAGTTATTGTTTTTTGTCTATGTGTCTTCTGTTCTCTTCTAGCTTTATAAGAATCATCTGGTCTATATCGTATACTTTCTCCAAATTCATTCATAGTTATTCCTTCTTTCTATTTATATTTAATAACTTCCTCTACATAATTATATCATCTTACACCATAATTAGCAAATTTTATTTTTTTATTTCAGTAATGAGTAATTTTTATTTTTTTGTATTTTCATATAATATGAAATCTTCTTTTTTCTTCTCTTTTTATAATATATGTTTTTTAATTTCTTGATATATTTCTTCATGTATATCTTCTATAGTTCTTATTTCATTATTTTTCATACATTTTATTTCATACCAATTATAATCTTTTGCAACATCACATGCAGCATTATATGCGTCTATCAAATGATTTTTATCACTTTCGTGAATATCTTTTTTGCTATTATGTGAAAATTTATTGTCTCTATTTTTCATTAATTCTATTGATTTTTCTACTGGCATATTTAAGAAAAAGACTTCAGTTGGGACAGGTAATCCATAAAGATTAAATTCAAAATCCCATAACCAATCTAAAAATTTTTTTCTTTCTTCCTTATCATATATTTTTCCTGATTGATGAACCATATTTGCAGTAGTATATCTATCAGCTAATATTATTCCTCCATTGTCATAATATTCTTGATATCCTGTCTTGAAAGTTGCATATCTGTCTGCTGCATAAAATGTTGATGCAATATAAGGGCTCACATCTTTAGCATTTTTTCCAAAATCTCCTGATAAATACATTTTTACAAGTGATGAAGTTGGACTATCATAATTAGGAAAACTTACTGTTTTATATTCTATTCCATCTTTTTTCAATCTTTCTTGCAATTTTATAAATTGTGTTTGTTTTCCACTTCCATCTGTTCCATCTATTACAAATAACTTTCCCATATTTATTCCTCCCTTTTATGGGTATTATATATTTATTATTTTTATTTGTAAATAGTTTTTCAAACAAAAAAAGAGAACTAGATAACTGGTTTTAAAGCAATCTATCTAGTTCAATAAATGGTTTTATATAAATATATGATTTATGCTGTTATTTTAGCAAAAAGATTCCTATAAGTCAATAAAATTTAGTATTTTTCTAAAATTTATTTTTTAAATATACCTTTTATTAGATTAAAAAACTTTTTTATAAAACTTGGTTCTTTATATACTATTAATTCTGTTTCATTTTGCTCTACTTGCTGACTTTTTCTTTTATCAAAAATTTTATTTATGTCATATTGTTTTTGCATTTCTTCTTCTATTCTTTTTAAATCTTCCGCCTCTTTTAATTGTAATTGTTGTTTTTCCTCAGGACTTGCTATGAAATCTCTATATATTAATCCTAAAATAACAATAGTCTCTTTTTTTAAGTTTTTTTCTTCTAAAGGTTCTTCAATTTTTA
>CALXJW010000062.1 GCA_944388725.1 uncultured Clostridia bacterium
TCTGACTTTTTAAATGGACTTAATAAAACAGATGCAATCAATAAAATGATTAATTGGCTTGAAGAAAATAAAATTGGCACTAAAAAAGTTAATTATAAATTACGTGAATGGATTTTTGCAAGACAACGTTATTGGGGTGAACCTATTCCTATTGTTTATTTAGATGATGAAATGAAAGCATTAGCCGATTCTGATTTACCTTTAGTTTTACCAGAATTAGAAGATTATGCCCCATCAAAAACAGGTGCTTCACCACTTGATAAAGCTACAGATTGGGTTAATACTACTTTTGAAGGAAAACCAGCAAAAAGAGAAACTAGTACAATGCCTGGTTCAGCAGGTTCAAGTTGGTATTTCTTAAGATATATTGATCCACACAACAAGGATGAATTTGCAAATAAAAAACTATTAGAATACTGGTTACCAGTAGATTTATATATGGGTGGTCCAGAACATGCAGTTGGTCACTTATTATATTCAAGATTTTGGAATAATTATTTATATAATAAAGGGCTTGTTCCTGTTAAAGAACCATTTGCAAAACTTCGTCATCAAGGTATGATTTTAGGAACAAATGGAGAAAAAATGAGTAAATCAAAAGGAAATGTTATAAATCCTGATGATATGGTTAATCAATATGGTGCAGATTCTTTAAGAATTTACGAAATGTTTATGGGACCTATTGATGCAACAAAACCTTGGGATCCAAATGGAATTGATGGTGCAAAAAAATTCTTGGATAGAATATGGAGATTATATACAGAATCTAACAAAATCAAAGAAGAACCTAATAAAAATCTTGAAAAAATATATAATTTTACAGTAAAAAAAGTAACAAACGATTATGAAACAATGAACTTTAACACAGCGATTTCTCAAATGATGATTTTTATAAATAGTGTTAATAAAGAGGATATCTTCCCAAAAGAATATGCTGAAGGATTTATAAAATTATTAAATCCAGTAGCACCTCATATTACAGAAGAACTTTGGAGTTATCTTGGTCATACAGATACTATTACTTATGAAAAATGGCCAGAATATGATGAAACAAAAATTGTAGATAACGAAAAAGAAATTCCAATTCAAGTTAATGGAAAATTAAAAGCTACAATAATGATTGCTGTTGACGAAGATGAATCTTCTGTTAAAGAAAAAGCGCATAAGGCTATTGAGGATAAACTTGACGGAAAGCAAATTGTTAAAGAAATTTATGTTAAAAATAAAATTTATAATGTTGTTGTAAAATAAAAATTTCCACGTAGACTTAATATCTACGTGGTTTTTTATGCTTCTCTTTTCCAATAAAACAAATATTGTTGTGCAATTCCTGCAAGATTACCAAACTTTTCTTTTGCTAATTTCTCTATCTCTTTTTTATTTACTTTTGTTTCATCCTCATTTTTTATATATAATTCATTCATTACACGCCTTACCCACACATCTATTGGAAAAACTTCGAATCTCTTTAATGTTGAAAATAATAATATGCAATCTGCAACTTTTGGTCCTACTCCAGACAAAGTTAATAATTGTTCTCTAACTTCATATGTATTTGGATTTTGTTGCATTTTATTTAAATCTATTTTCTTGTCTAATATCATGTGAACAGTTTCATATAATCGTATATCTCTAAAGCCTAAACCTAATTTTCTGTAATCTTCTATTGTTACATCCTTCAATTCTTCAGGTGTTGGAAATGTATAATATTTTTCTCCTTTCCATTCAATTTCTTTACCATATTTTTGTGCTAATCTTTCTATTATTCCTTTTATTCTTGGTATGTTATTATTTGCAGAAATAATAAATGATATTATCATTTCCCATAAATCTTGATTTAGTATTCTTATTCCTTTACCATATTCTATACTTTTTTTAACATTTTCATCTATTTGTGATAATTTATTTTTAATATCTTCATAATCACGATTTAAATCAAAATAATCCTCAACAATTTCTTTTATATTACCATTACATATTCCTTTAAAAATAACTGTATCACCACATTTTTGAACATTCATAACATTTTTACCAAATATTCCTGTATAACTTCCATCTGGTTGTTTGTTCCATCTAAAGCATTGTCCACAATCAAATACATCTGTTAATTCAAATGATTTAATATTTTCTATTTTATATTCTTGTTCTTTCATAATAATTTTCCTTTCGCAAAATAATTATAACATAAATTATAATAAAAAGAAATAGAGTTTATAGCTCTATTTCTCACATACTTTTGCATATTTTTTTAATTTTTCATAAACTAAATAATTTACTGTACCAGCTGGGAAATTACCTTGTTTATCTTTCTTTCCTGCAGGAACTCCTGTTAATATTTCTATACCTTCTTCTATTGTTGATACTGCATATATATGGAATAATTTATTTTTTACTGCTTCTATAACTTCATCAGATAGTTGTAAATTATTTACATTTTGGACTGGTATCATAACTCCATGAGAACCGTTAAGACCTCTCATTTTACATATTTGGAAAAATCCTTCTATTTTTTCATTTACACCACCAATTGGTTGGATTTGTCCTTTTTGATTTACAGAACCTGTTACTGCTATTGATTGATTTATTGGTATTCCTGATAAGCTTGATAATAATCCATATAATTCTGTACTTGATGCACTATCTCCATCTACTCCATTATATAATTGTTCAAAACATATACTTGCAGTTAAGCATAATGGTATATCTTGTGCAAATAATTCTCCTAAATATCCAGTTAAAATATATACACCTTTTGAATGTGTTGATCCAGAAAGTTCTACTTCTCTTTCTATATTTACAACTCCGTTTTTCCCTGTATATGTATTTATTGTTATTTTTGCCGGCTTGCCAAATGAATAATCACCTATTGTCATTATTGTTAATCCATTTATTTCTCCAACATATGAACCTGATGTATTTATTAATAATGTATTTTCTTTTATCATTTCTACATATTTTTCATCATATTTTTTTATTCTATCTGTTCTTTCGAATAATGCTTTGTCTATAAATTCTTCTGTAACTATTTTGGATTTTGCAAGTTTTGCCCAGGTTGCAGCTTCTCCTATTATTTGCGATAAATCACTAAATCTTGTTGATAATTTTTGATTATCCCCTGCTAATTTTGAAGCATATTCTACCATTCTTGCCATAGCAGTTTTATCTAAATGTGGCAATTTTTCTTGTTCACAAAATGTATGAACAAATCTTGCTAGTTTATTTACATTTTCTTCTGTTATTGGTGCTGTTTCTTCAAATTCAACTTTAATTTTAAACAATTTTCTAAAATCAGAGTCCATAGATAATAGAGTATGATATATATTTCCATTACCTATCAAAATCACCTTTACATCTAGTGGTATTGGTTCTGGTTTCAATGAAATTATCGCCATTGAAGATCCTCTTTGTTCTATGCTATTGTCTATGCTTAATTCTTTTACTCTTAAAGCTCTTTTTAATTCTTCATAACAAATTCCATTTGCCAATAAATCTTTTGCTTGGAATATAATATAACCACCATTTGCTTTATGCAATAACCCTGGTTTTAACATTGTAAAGTCTGTTTTTAGAGCACCATAATAATTTTCATATTCTAATTTTCCAAACAAATTATGATATGAATAATTTGTATCCATAATTACAGGGCAACCTTGAATATCACTATTATCTATGAATAAGTTTACTCTGTAATTTAAACATGGATCTACTTTTCTTTGCATTGGATTTTGAACCATTGGCTGTTGTTGAGTATTTGGTTGTTTATCTTCTTCTAAAAAATAACTCACATTTTTTAAAACATCTTGTTTTACATCATTTAAAAATTGATTTATTTTTTTGTTTCTTTTGTATTTTGATTTTATATAATTTATATGTGCATTTACTGTTAATAGCGCTACATTTGATTGCCATTCAGAGACTTTTTTGTCTGATTGTCTTTCTATTTCTTTTATTTGACTTATTGCATCCATGATTTGTTGTTGCACTATAACAGATTTTGCTTCATATTCTTGTTTTATTTTTTCTTCTAATTTTTCAAATTCTTCTTCTTGTATTACTTTTCCATCTATTACTGGCATCATATATATTCCGTTTTGTGCTGATTTTACTTGAAATCCATGTTTTTGAGAACTTTCGTTAAGCTTTGTCATTACTATATCTCGTTTTTCTTCATATTCTTTTTTTATTAAGGCTTTTTCTTTTTCAAAATCATCAGCATTAAATGTTTTCTTTATATCTTTTTTTACTTCTTTTATAAATCCATCCATATTATCTTTAAATTCTTTTCCTTGTCCTGCTGGTAATGATACAGCTATGGGCTCATTAGGATTTTGGAAATTATAAATATAACACCAATCATTTGGTATTTTCTTTTTGGGAGCAAGTTGGTCTAAATAATTTTTTGCATACATTGTCTTTCCTACGCCACTTGGTCCTTCTATATATATGTTGTTTCCCTTAACATCAACATTAACACCAAACTCAAATGCTCTAATTCCTCTTTCTTGACCTATTCCATCATTTATTGGTTCTAATTCTGCTGTTGTTTCGAAATTAAACAATTTAGTATCACATGTCATTTTCAAATCTCTATAACTTAATTCATTTTTTTTCATTTTTCCTCCGTGCCTTTCTTTTTTCTTATCCTTTTTATCTCTTTTATTTTATATTAGTTATCTTTTTTTGTAAAGGCTTTTTTATGATTTTTTTGTTGAAATATTTGGAAAGTTTTTTCTACCAAGGAGTGTCCCTTTTGTGCATTTTGCACTTTAAGGACTGTCCCTTTTGTTCAACGTTTGCGCAAAAATTAAAGGACTGTCCCTCTTGTTCATTTTGAACTTTAAAGACTGTCCTTTTTGTTCATCTTTTTATTATTCAGCTTTTTTTTCTGATTTTTTTGTTGTTTTTGCTTCTTTTTCTACAACTTCTGCAGTTTTTTCTGTTTCTTCTTTAGAAACTTCTTTAACTGGTTCTGTTGGAGCAACTTCTTTATTAACAACTTCTACAGTTTTTTCTTCAGCTGTTTTTTCAGTTACTTCTTCTGCAACTGGTTCTTCAACTAATTCTTCTTTTAATTTAATTTCTTTATTTTCAATTCTAGCTCCTACCATTTCTTTAGTTTTAGAAGCTTTACCTGTTCTTTCTCTTAAATAGTATAGTTTAGCTCTTCTAGCTTTACCAACTCTTACTACTTCTACTTTTTCTACTAATGGTGAATGGATTAAAAATGTTTTTTCTACACCTACACCATAAGAAATTTTTCTTACTGTAAATGTTGCATTTACTCCTCCACCTTGTTTTTTAATTATAATTCCTTCAAATACTTGGATTCTTTCTTTATTTCCTTCTTTTATTTTAACATGTACTCTAACTGTATTACCAACTTTTAAATCTGGAATAGAGTTTTTTAATTGTTCATGCTCAATTGATTTTATTATATCCATCAGTATTTACCTCCTTCTTTCTTCTATGTAAGCGGTGCTGGAATTATTAGCACATTACATCTTTTTTATTTTATTCAAATTTTTATTGTCTTCTTCAGACAGCTTAATATTTTCTAATAATTCTGGTCTTTTATAATATGTATTTTTTAAAGATTCACATCTTCTCCATTTGTTTATATTTTCGTGATGACCTGATAGTAATATTTCTGGAACTTTTTTATTGTTAAAAGTTTCTGGTCTTGTGTATTGAGGATATTCTAATAGTCCTTGTGAAAATGATTCTTCATTTACAGATTCTTCATTTATGACTCCTTCTACATATCTACTAACAGTATCTATTAATACCATTGCTGGTATTTCTCCTCCTGTTAATACATAATCTCCTATAGAAATTTCTTCATCTACAATTTCATCTATTACTCTTTGGTCTATCCCTTCATAATGTCCACAAAGTAAAATAAGATGTTTTTCTTTACTTAATTGCTCAACTTTTTTTTGGTTTAAAACTTTGCCTTGTGGTGACAAATATATTACTTTGGCATTTTCATCTTTAATTGACTTATATGCATCATATACTACATCTGGTCTTATTACCATTCCTGCACCACCACCATATGGAGTATCATCTACTTTTTTGTGTTTATTTTTTGAAAAATCCCTAATATTTATTAGATTAATTTCAATTAGCTCTTTTTCTTCTGCTTTTCCTATAATACTTTGTTTTAATGATTCAAACATTTCTGGAAAAAGTGTTAAAACATCAAATTTCATTTTTTCCTCCATATAAAATTAGATTAATCCTGGTATAAGATGTACTATTATTTTTTCTTGTTCTAACAAGACTTCTTTTATTACTTCTTTTATTCCTGGTAATAAAATTTGTTTTCCTAATTCATCTTTAACCACATATATGTCATTACTTCCTGTATTAAAAATGTCCTCAACTTTTCCAAGTAGTTTTCCTTCATCTGTATAAACTTCTGCTCCTATTAAATCTGCAATAAAATAGGTGCCTTCTTCTAATGGAACTGCATCTTTTCTATCTATTTCCAAAAATGCATTTCTTAAAGTTTCGGCATTTTCCACAGTATTTATACCTTCTAATTTTATTAATACCATATTTTTATGATATTTAACATTTTCAATTTTATATTGCTTAGATTCTTTTTTAGTTTTAACATATACATTTTTTAAATTATCAAATCTTTTTATATCATCTGTAAAAGGTACTACTTTAACTTCTCCTTTTATTCCAAATGTATTTACAATTTGACCTACTTCTAATCTTTTTTGCATATTTTACTCCACTATCCAATAAATTCTACTGTAATTTTTTTATCATTTTTATTTGCTACAGCTTTCATTACTGTTCTTATAGATTGTGCAATTTTTCCTTGTCTACCTATTATTTTTCCCATATCTTCTTCTGCAACTTTTACTTCAAAGATAATTGTTTTTTCACCTTCAACTTCTTTAATGTCAATTGCTTCTTGATTATCTACTAAGTTTTTTACTATTGTTTCCAATATTTCTTTCATTTCGTCCTCCTAATTAAGCATTTTTTATTAATGCTTTTACAGTGTCTGTTGGTTGTGCACCATTTTTTATCCATTGTTCTAATTTTTCTTTGTTTAGAACTATTGTTGATGGTTTTGTCATTGGATCATATGTTCCAATTTGTTCAATTATTTTTCCATCTCTTGGAGATTTTGAATCAGCTACTACTATGTGATAGAAAGGAGCTTTTTTCTTTCCTTCTCTTTGTAATCTTATTTTTACCATTTTTTTCACCTCCTGAAAATTGCTAGAATTAATTTTATTATTAATTCTAATATATATATTTAAAATTTAATAACTATATTTTAAAATTTTTTAAATCATTCATATTCATATTTTTCATCATTCTACTCATTCCACCTTTACCTGATTTCATTTGTTTCATCATTTTTTGTGTCATTTCAAATGATTTTATGAATTTGTTGATATCTTGTACTGATGT
>CALXJW010000063.1 GCA_944388725.1 uncultured Clostridia bacterium
TCATGCAATTTTTTATCTAACAAAAATATTTTAATTTTTTTCTTGAAAAACTATTGACAATTAATAGTTAGTCTATCTATTTAACTAATTTTCTTCTTTGCATTACAATTATTGTAAAGGCTGTAAACATTCCAGTAAATGATACTAAACCTATTATTTCTTTTAATGATATTACTCCACTTGGAAATTTTTGATAAAAGTTCATTAGTGATAAATTATCAAACACACTATTTAAATCTTGCATAAATAATGACATTATTAAAAACGCTATTGTTATTATTCCTGCAATTATTTGATTTTCTGTTATACTAGAAGCAAACATTCCTATTGATAATGCTGCTGCACTTACTAATATAAATCCTAACATATGTACTAATACTACTATTAAATTTGGTGTTCCAAAATAGCCAACTATAAAGAAATACATAAATGATATTAATAGTGTTATTATTATTACTGCTAAGGCTGCTAATAATTTCCCTAATACAACACCTATCATACTTATAGGTGATGTTAATATTAACTGTTCTGTTCCAGTTTTCCTTTCTTCTGCAAACATTCTCATTGTTAATATTGGAACTATTATCATTAAGCCATATAATGCTGTATAATAATATAAAGTTCCTAAATCTACACTTCCATATTCTACTGTTGTTAAATAGAAAAATACACTAAATACAAATAAAAATATTCCTATTACAACATATCCTATTGGTGATAAAAAGTATGTTTTAAATTCTTTCTTGAATATTGCCCACATTATTCTTTTCCCCCTTCTGTATTTTCTTCTTTTTTGTCATTTTCTTCTGTAATAGTATCTTTATTAGTACTATCTTCTACTTCTTTGTTACCTTCTTTTTCTTCTTCTACTTTATCTTCTTTATCTTCTTTATCTTTATTAGTTTGTTCTAGTTTTTCTTCTGGCTGTTTATCCTTTATTAATTCCATAAATGCGTCTTCAAGTGTTGCGTCCGCTTTTTTCATTTCAAATATTGTAATTTGTTCTTTTGCTAAAACTTCAAATATATTTTTTCTTAAATCTATATCCTCATTAGCTGTTATTATATATTTTTTAGTTTTATCTTCATATTCTTCTATTAATTTTACTTCTTTAACATTTTCTAATTTTTCTTTGATATTTTCCATTTTATTCTCTGGATCTTCTACTGTAACATATACAGAATTGTCTTTTACCACCTTTTTCTCTAGATTTTCTGGTGTATCTATTGCTACAATTTGTCCTTTATTTATTATTATTACTCTATTACATATTTGACTTACTTCTGATAATATATGTGAACTTAATATTACAGTGTGATTTTCTCCTAATTTCTTTATTAATGCTCTAATTTCTGTTACTTGTTTTGGATCTAACCCTACAGTTGGTTCATCGAGTATTATTACTTTAGGATTACCTACTAAAGCTCCTGCCATACTAACTCTTTGTTTATATCCTCTTGATAAATTTTTATTTAATTTATTTTGTACATCTAATAAACCAGTTTCTTCTAGCACTTTTTGTACCATTTGTTTTTTCTCTTTTTTATCTACTTTTTTTATTTCTGCCATATATGTAATAAATTCTCTTACTGTCAAATCACTATATAATGGAACTCCTTCTGGCATATAACCTATTTGCTTTTTAGCTTTTTTTGGTTTTTTTGAGATGTCATATCCATCTACTACTATTTTCCCAGATGTTGGTTCTATAAAACCTGTTATCATATTCATAGTTGTACTTTTTCCTGCTCCATTTGGTCCTAGAAATCCTACAATTTCCCCTTCTTCTATTTCAAAATTGATGTTATTTACGGCAACAAAATTGCCATATTTTTTTGTTATATTTTCAACTTGAATCACGAAAATTTCCTCCTTTTTTTATTCTTTACACATATTACCATTTACTTTATTTTTTGTAAAGTTTTTTCACATAACTTTCACATTGTTGTTACGGATTCTTAATTTTGCGAGTTTTTATTTATTCATATATATATACTTTTTTGCATATTTATTAACAAATATTTTCATTGGGGAGGCTTTCATGCAATTGGTGTACACTTTTATAATTTCTTTTATACTAATCTTTTTGTCTGAACTTGGTGATAAAACCCAAATTTTAGTTTTATCTTTTTCTGCCAAAAATAAATCTTCTTCAATATTATTAGGAGTTGCAATAGGAACTTTCCTTAGCCATGGAATAGCTATTATTTGTGGAAGTAAACTGTCATACATTAATAATGATTATTTTATATATTATTTAAAATTGTGTACTTACTTTACATTTTTAATTTTTGGATTTTTAGGTTTTATAAAGCTGAAAAAATCTGTTTCTAGTTCTAATATAAAAACAGATTCTAATTTTCGTCTTATAAAATTTATAACATCTTTGTCTCATAATTGTATTTTTCTTGTAGCATCCTCTATTACTATAGGGGAAATTGGGGACAAAACTTTTTTAGCTTCATTAGGATTAGGTATACAATACCCCTTATATAAAATTTCTTTAATTTTAGGTTCTATATTGGGAATGGTTATTAGTAATTCATTTGCTATATTTTTTGGAAAATGGATTAGTAAAAACATTTCGAATAATATTATTGAAATTTTATCTAATATTATTTTTATTTTATTTGGACTTTTAGGCATTTTAAATCTTGTATTAGTATAATTGTCATCAAATAGACGTTGTTTTGGTAAAAAATCTCCCCAAAAACAACGTCCCAATGGTAAAATTATTCAATTCCTAAATATTCATTATAAGTAACTTCTCTATCTATAATTTTATCTTTTTTAATATCGATTATTCTATTTGCTACTGTTTGTGTTAATTGATGATCATGCGATGTGAATAATATATTTCCTTTAAATTTACTCATTCCATCATTTACTGCTGTTATACTTTCCATATCTAAGTGGTTTGTTGGTTCATCAAATATCAAGAAATTTGCTCCTGAAAGCATCATTTTGGCAAGTACACATCTTACTTTTTCTCCTCCTGATATTACTCTAGCACGTTTTAGTGCTTCATCCCCTGAAAATAGCATTCTTCCCAAAAATCCTCTTACATATGTCTCATCAGGATCTTTTGAGTATTTTCTAAGCCATTCTGTTAAATTTTCATCTGTATCAAATAGATAATTATTATCTTTTGGAAAATATGAATTTGTAATTGTTGTTCCCCAAATCAATTCTCCTTCATCTGGTTCTAATTCTCCTGCTATTATTTGGAATAATATTGTTTTAGCATTTTCATTATCTGCTAAAAACGCTATTTTATCATTTGCTTTTACTGTAAATGATATATTATCTAATATCTTTTCTCCATTTATGGTTTTTGAAATATTTTTTACTTCTAATATTTCTTTACCTGGTTCTCTATCTGGTTTAAAATCTACATATGGATATTTTCTATTTGATGGTTTTATTTCATCTAATTCTATTTTTTCTAATGTCTTTTTCCTTGATGTTGCTTGTTTTGATTTTGAGGCATTAGCACTAAATCTTGCAATAAATTCTTGCAATTCTTTTATTTTTTCTTCTTTCTTTTTATTTTGCTCTTTCATTTGTTTTAATGCTAATTGACTTGATTCGTACCAGAAATCATAATTTCCTGGATATACTTTAATTTTTCCAAAATCAACATCTGCTATATGTGTACAAACTTTATTTAGAAAATATCTATCATGTGATACAACTATAACTGTATTTTCAAAATTTATTAAAAATTCTTGTAACCAGTTTATACTTTTTAAATCTAAGTCGTTTGTTGGCTCATCTAATAATAATACATCTGGATTTCCAAATAATGCTTGTGCTAGTAGAACTTTTACTTTTTCTCTTGCTTCTAGTTCACTCATTAATTTATAGTGATTTTCTGGTATTATTCCTAAATCATTTAATAGCATTGCCGCATCTGATTCTGCATTCCATCCATCTAATTCTGCAAATCTTTCTTCCAATTTTGCTGCTTTCATACCGTCTTCTTCAGAAAAATCTGGTTTCATATATATTGCATCTTTTTCTTTCATAATGTCATATAATTCTTTGTTTCCCATTATTACTGTATCCATTACAGTATATTCTTCAAAAGCAAAGTGGTCTTGTTTTAATACAGATAATCTTTCTCCTTTTTCTAAAGATACTTCTCCCTTACTTGGTTCTAATTCTCCAGATAAAACTTTTAAAAAAGTAGATTTTCCAGCACCATTTGCTCCTATTATTCCATAGCAATTTCCTTTTCCAAATTTTATATTCACATCTTCAAATAGTACTCTTTTTCCAAATCTAACTGTTACTCCTGTAGCTGTTAACATACTGTTCCTCCTTACAAAAATTATTTCTCTTTTTCATACTAATATACTATACCACATTTTTACATATTTAACAAGTCTAAAGCTATTGCTTTTTTTGTAGATATATGTTATTTTGTATATATAATAAGAGGTGATGTTATGAAAAAGAAATTTTTTATCTGTTTTATTATTATTTTATTAGCTGGCTTTACATGGTTTTCTTTTAAAAAACATAATAATAATTCTAATCAAAACATTGAAGTATCTAGCTCAACCGAAAATGAGTCCAAAGAAGATATTAACATTAATATGAGTGTCATTGGTGATATTATGTGCCATAATTCTCAATATGTTGATGCATTTAATTCTTCTGCAAACACTTATGATTTTTCTTATGTTTTTGAAAATATAAAAAAATATATTGAACCAGCAGATATTGCTATCGGCAATTTAGAGACCACTTTTGCAGGAAGTGAAGTTGGATATAGTAATTATCCTAGATTTAATACTCCTGAACAATTAGCTACAAATCTAAAAGATTTAGGTATAGATGTTCTTTCAACAGCTAATAATCATAGTTTAGATACAAACTATTCTGGTCTTGTTAGTACTTTAGACTATTTAGATAAAGCAGGAATATCTCATATGGGTACATATGCATCAGAAGAAGCTCAAAATACTATTTTAGTTAAAGATGTTAATGGAATTAAAATTGCCTTTCTTGCATTTACTTATGGAACTAATGGCATCCCTGTTCCAAAAGGAAAAGATTATTGTGTAAATTTAATTGATGAAGATTTTATATTAGAACAATTAAATCTTGCAAAAGAACAAAATCCTGATTTAATTTGTGTTAATATGCATTGGGGAACGGAATATCAAACAAAACAAAATTCTGAACAAGAAGATTTAGCTGATTTACTTTTCAATAATGGTGTTGACATTATTTTAGGAAGTCATCCCCATGTTTTACAACCGATGGAAAAAAGAACTGTTACTCTTGAAGATGGTTCTACAAAAGATTGCTTTGTAATATATTCTTTAGGAAATTTTATATCTGGTCAAAATGCAGATAATACACGTAATTCTGCCATATTAAATATAAGTATTACAAAAGATGGTGAAACTGAAGAAACTTATCTAAATTCTGTTTCTTATGTTCCTATTTATATGTATAGAGCATCTTCAGGTACTAAAAAATTTAAAGTTTTAGATATTGAACAATCTATTTCTGATTATGAATCTGGATCTAATGATGATTTGGGGCAATCTACTATCTCTACTTTAAGAACTGAACTTAAAAAGATTAGAAATACTTTAGGAGATAATATTAAATTCTAAAAAATTGAGCATTTAGGTTTTCTAAATGCTCTTTTCTATTAGATTTCTATTTTAGAATATATATTTTCTATTTGTGGATTATCTTGTATGATTTTATCCACAATATTTTCATCTAAATTAAACGGTGTTACATAACCTTCTAATGATATTGCTTTTTCTCTTAATACTTCTGTCCCTTTATTGACATATATCTTCGATTTTCCTTTTCCATTTTTAGCTTCTTGTACTAAATTAGATACAGGTGAATTCCCATCAAATGCTACAACAATAGAACTTCTTCTTTCAAAGATTTCATAATTAAAACTTTTATATATTCCTGAATCTTCGTTTTCTGTCGAAATTCTTAGTCCATTTATATTTTCTTTTTCTATATTTTCTTTTACTTCTTCTGTTATCATTTTAGGAATAATCGCATCTATTTCAAAATTTTTATTTAATTTTCTAGAAATATCTACAATTGCTTTTTCATACCCTTGCATTTTATGCCCTATAACAAAGTATGCTTTATTTTCATCGATTCTTTTAATTAGTTCTGTTAACATCTTTATTCCTTCATTTTCTAAAACAGTTTCTCTTCCTTGTGCATTAAAACTTCCTCCTGCTATAATTATCGGAATTTTATCTGTTGGCAATTCCTTTATTTTTTCATTTAATACATCTTTTGAAAATACTCCTTTTCTTATTCGTAAATCTATATTTGTATTTTCTTTTTCATTTTTTATTTCTTCTTCTAATATTGCTTGTTCTAAACTTCTGCCATTTAAGAATTCATTAAATTCTTTATTTTTCTTTTCAAAATAATCTTCACTATTTTTTATTATTTCATCTTCTACTCTTCTCATCTCTTCAAAATTATCATCATTTAAATTTAATAAGTTTTGAAGAGCTAATTGTTCATCTATAGTATCAACTCCATAAAATCCACAACCATCTGTTCCTTGTACACACTTAACATTATTTTTTAAATATGTTTTTAATGGATGTTTACTTATATCGCTTAAATTATTTAATCTTACATTTGATGTTAATTGAAATTCTAATATAGCTCCTGTATCTTGTAATTTTTTTATTAATCTTTTTCCATCTTCAGAATTTAAATCTGGTGTATATAATCCATGTCCTAATCTAATTTTAGGTATTTTCTCTCCAGGTTTTAATGCATCTACTACACAATCTATTGATTTTTCTACATTTTCTCTTAAACTGTCATTTTCTCCTGCATGTATTCTTATTGTAAAATTAGGATCTTTTTCAACAACAAATCTAACAATTTCTTTTATTGCTGGTTTTAATTCTGTAATGTCATTTATTTCTTCCCCTATAAAATCGCTTCCAACAACATATGGACTTTTAGCCACTGCTTTTAATACATCAATATTTTCTTTTAAATAATTACTACTTGTTAGTTGATCTTTTATTATTGTTAACGGTATTCTTCTTATCGCTGCTAAAAATCTAATTTTTACCCCTGTTTCTTTTTCTATTTGTGGCATAATTTGATGAACTTGTTCTAGCATTTGCATGGCAGGTAGTCCTTTTTTTACTAAAGTTGTATCTGCTATTTCCACATATTTTATTCCTTGTTTTTGGTATTCTCTTGCTATCCACAACAATTTATCTTGAAATAAAGTATTTCCTTTATATATGCTTTCACTCTTTTTATCTTCTAACATTTTTTCTAAAATTTGTATTATGTCTTTGTCTGGAATTCTTTTTATATCTTTTTCTAAAATATCAATTTTTTCTGTGCTTTGTGTTCCTTTTGCAAAAATATATCTAT
>CALXJW010000064.1 GCA_944388725.1 uncultured Clostridia bacterium
GTTTTCATCTACTATCAATACTACTTCATTATAATTTGTAGGCCAATTTCCTGCAATAACATCATATTGGCTTTCAAGTAATTCTTGATTATCCAGCATCTCTGTCCATACATCAGTATTTGACATCATCATACTTGATGACATCATTTCACTTGATTCTTCTCTCGCTTCCATCATACTTCCAAATCCTAATTCATTAAGTACGATACTAGGATTTACTTGTTGTATATTTCCATCTTCATTCTGTTTATAAATATTCAAATTTAAATCATATTCATATTGTATTGCATTTATATAATCTTTTATATTTGATTCATTGCTCTCCAAGAATTTTTTGAATTCCTCTAAGTTATTTGTTTGAATTTTTGTTGATAACGTTTCTAACATATTATTTACAATTGGTCTTGAATATATCTTTCCATCTTCATGTTCTTCAACTTCATCTGTTTCCATAAAAGACTGCATCATACTTGACATATCTATTGTAGATTTTTGAATTGTTATTGGATATGATGACAATGTATCTTCTTCAACTCTTTTTATATATTGCTGTACTCCGTTTGATAATGACATTATTAAAGCAATTCCTATAATTCCAATACTTCCTGCAAATGCAGTTAAAAATGTTCTGCCTTTTTTGGTCATTAAATTATTTAAGCTTAAGCGTACTGCCGTACCAAACTTCATTGAAGCTTTACCCTTTTTATTTTTTTGAATTTTAGATTTTTCTAAATCTTCTTCTGTTGCGTTATATGGATTTGTATCGTCTGTAACTTTCCCATCTAAAAGTCTTATTATTCTTGATGAATATTTTTGTGCTAAATCAGGATTATGTGTAACCATTATAATAAGTCTATCTTTTGATATTTCTTTTAATATCTCCATTACTTGTTCACTTGTTACAGAATCTAATGCTCCAGTTGGTTCATCAGCTAATAATATATCAGGGTCATTTACTAAAGCTCTTGCTATTGCAACTCTTTGCATTTGTCCACCAGACATTTGATTTGGCTTTTTATTAATTTGGTCACCCAATCCAACTTTTTGCAAAGCTTCTATTGCTCTTTTTCTTCTCTCTTCTTTCCCTACTCCAGATATTGTTAGTGCAAGTTCTACATTTGATAATACTGTTTGATGTGGTATTAAATTATAACTTTGAAATACAAAACCTACAGAATGATTTCTATATGTATCCCAATCTTTATCTTTAAATTCCTTTGTAGATTTTCCATTTATAATTAAATCTCCACTTGTATACCTGTCTAAACCACCTATTATATTTAATAATGTTGTTTTTCCACAACCACTTTGTCCTAATATAGATACAAATTCATTTTCTCTAAATTCTATATCAATTCCCTTTAAAGCTTTTACTTCACTATCTCCAGACAAATAGTTTTTGGTTATATTTTTTAATTGTAACATATCTTCTCTCCTTTTATTTTTTATCTGATATATTTTACTTTATTTGTGTGAATTTTATGTGAAAATTTATAATTTTTTTAATTTTGCACAATAGGTGCACAATAGGGACAGTCCTTAAAGTGCAAAATGCACAAAGGGGACAGTCTTTATTTTTTTGCATATTAGATGAATCAGATTATTCCTAAATGTTCTAATAATATTTTAATTCCTAGTAATATTAAAATTAATCCACCAATAAATTCAGCTTTACTTCCATATTTGTCTCCAAATTTATTTCCTATTTTTACTCCAAATATTGATAATATAAATGTTATAATTCCTATTAATGTAAAGGTTAACACCGCATTATTACTTCCATATGCACATACATAAGCAATTCTAACTGCTAAAGCATCAATACTTGTTGCTATTGCTAATATTAGCATAGATTTAAAATCTGTATTATCATTATAATTTTCTTTTTCGTTTTCGAATACCTCTTTAATCATATTTAGTCCTATAAAACTTAATAATACAACTGCAATCCAATGATCAATATTTGTTACTACTTCTTCAAATGTCTTTCCAAGTATATAACCAATTACTGGCATTCCTGCTTGAAAAATTCCAAACCATAATCCTATTGTTATTGCTTTTTTCCAACTCATTTTTTCATAGATAATCCTTTACATATTGAAACTGCAAAGGCATCCATAGCTAGTCCCACACTAATTAATAATATTTCTATTATTCCCATATAATTTCATTCCTTTCTACTTTTATTATTGCAATACAAAAAGAGACTTTGTCTGCAATTGGTATTTTGCAGATAAGTCTCATTATTTAAAATATAACCAGATATTAATATCAGTTTGTTGGCTATATTACATATTCTATATGCTAACTACTCCCTCATCATATTTGATATTATAATATATAATGTGTTTTTTATCAATAGTTTTATCTAATAAATTTTAAGGACTGTCCCTTTTGTGCATTTTACACTTTAAGGACTGTCCCCTTTGTGCATTTTGTGCAATTAAACTAATTCTTTCTTTTCATAACGAATTATTGTTAATATTGTAAATATTATAAATAAACTAATTGAAATTATAATCATTATTGGATCAATAGATATATTTACAATTACATTTCTAATGTCTGCCAATGTAAATACAGATATATATTTTAAAAATTCTGTTTTATCACTCATTTCAGATAATATTTGTAAAAAATAACTTATAAATACTAATCCTAAACTTATTCCTAATGTTTTCTTTGTCTTATGTGTAAATGTTGATAAAAATAAGCATAAAGAAAATATTACAATTGATGAGAATACTGGTGTTATACTTAAATATACAAATAATTTTTTATCAAATTCTTCTATTATTGATAATCCTATAAAATTAAATATACCCAAAATTGTTATCATTAAAAAAATATAAGTTAAAGCTGACAATATTTTAGAAAATACTATTTTTCTTCTTGATACTGGAACACTATTTAAGTATTCTATAGTTTTATCATTTTCTTCTTTTAGCACAATGTTTGAGCCTAAAATTCCACTATATATTCCTGTTATTAATAGAACAAACACAAAACCTTCTGTTCTCATCCATCCAAAAGCTGTATCTATACTAGAAATATCCATATTAAATGCTTTTAACATTTCTTTAGGAAAAATCTTTAGCATTTCATCCATCATTTTCATATTTTCACTATTCATAATTGATGGATACATTAAAAATACGATTAAAAATAATATCATTAAAACTGATGTCCATATAATAAAACTTTTTAAATTAATTTTCATTTCTCTTTTAAACATCTTTTGCCCTCCTTTTATTTATAATAATGCAAGAATATTTCTTCTAGTGTTGGTTCTTCTATTAATATTTTTGTTATTGTATAATTTGATAATTTTTTAATTAATTCATCATGAGATATTTTACAAGCAAATTTTATTGTATCATTTTCTTTTTTTATAACTTCAATTTTTAAATCATTTATTATTTTTTCGATTTCATTTGATGTTATTGTAATAAAAGTTAAATTTTTATTTGATATTTCTTCTATATTTTCTACTTTAATTAATTTTCCATCTTTTATAATTCCTACTCTATCGCATATTTTAGATACTTCATTTAAGATATGTGTAGAATAAAATATAGTTGTTCCTTTTTTCTTTTCTTCTTTTAACAGATTATAAAAAACATTTTGCATAATTGGGTCTAATCCACTTGTTGGCTCATCTAATATAAGTATTTTAGGCTCATGCATCAAAGCTAAAATTATTCCTAATTTTTTTAGATTTCCTAATGACAAATCTTCTATTTTCTTTTTTTCGTCTAATTGTAATATCTTAACTAATTCTTCTCTTCTTTTATGTATATTCTTTTTATAAAATGTTTCATGGTAGTTCAACATTTCTTTTACGGTTAAGTCATCATACAAATTGATTTCACTTGGTAAATATCCTATTTTTTCTTTTATTTCAATATCATCTTTATTAAAAATCTTATTTTCTATTAATACTTTTCCTTTTGTCTTATTTATTAGGTTCATTATAGATCGAATTGTTGTTGATTTTCCAGCCCCATTTGGTCCTATAAATCCAAATATTTCTCCTTCTTTTAGAGTTAAGTTTATATCTTCAACTCCTCTTATTTTTCCGTAATATTTTGTTAATCCTTCTATTTTTATTACTTCTTTCATACATCTTCTCCTTTTGTATTTATAATATAAAATATATTATCATAAAAAAATATATTAAGCAATTGTTAAAATTAAAATCTTTAACAATAAATTTCCACCAGCGTAGCTGGTGGTTTTTCCTTTCCGCCTAAAAGGCTTCTCTACTGGCTTCCACTGAAGTGGCCTTTGCGACTGACTTTTGCAATCGTCAGTCGCTCCCCCTTAAAGGGGTCTATTTCTTCTATTGTCATTTGGTCGCTCAATTTATCCTCTTTTAATTGATTTGCTATATATTCTTTTATTTTCTTTGTATTTTTTCCTACTGTATCTACATAATATCCGCGACACCAAAATTCTCTGTTTCGATATTTATATCTCATATTCCCCCATCTACTATATATCATTATGCTACTCTTTCCCTTTAGAAATCCCATTACACTTGATACACTATACTTTGGTGGTATCGCTATCAACATATGAATATGGTCTGGACATACTTCTGCTTCTATTATTCCAATTCCTTTCCACTCACATAATTGTCTTAATATTTGTCCTATTTCTAGTCTTTTTTCTTCATAAAATACTTTTCTTCTATATTTTGGTGCAAACACTATATGGTATTTGCAATTCCATGTTGTATGTGATAAACTTTGTATGTCGTTTACTTTGATATCTTTCAATTTAAACCTCTCCCTTCATAAATATTTGATTGCTTCCTGTCAGTCGCAATCAAATTATATATGAAGGGATTCTTTTTGTCTACTCATCGCTAAAAGCCTTACCGAACCCCAAGACAATCTTGGGGTTTTAAAAATACAAAAACCTTACTAAAATCATTTAGTAAGGTAATGTTTTAATTTTATTCACAATTATTATTAATATAAAATTTCTTTTCAGCAAGTTTGTCTTGAACACCTCTTAATGCTTCTCCAAATCTTTGGAAATGTACCACTTCTCTTGCTCTTAAAAAGCGAAGTGGATCTAATACATCTTGGTTATCTCTGCATAAATCTATCAATTTCTCATAAGTTGCTCTAGCTTTTTGCTCTGCAGCCAAATCTTCTTGTAAATTTGCTATTGCATCTCCTTTGCAAGCTAATACATTTGCACTAAATGGTACTCCTCCAGCTGACTGTGGATATACATCTACACCATGGTCTGTATAATATGCACTTAATCCAGCAGCTTCTATTTCTTCTATTGAAGCACCTTTTGTTAACTGATGAACAATAGTTCCAACCATTTCTAAATGTGCTAATTCTTCTGTACCAATATCATTTAATATTGCTTTAGCTTTTTGGTCAGGCATTCCAAATCTTTGAGATAAATATCTAAGTGATGCTGCAAGTTCTCCATCAGGTCCACCATATTGACTAATTATAACTTTTGCAAGACGAGGATCTTTGCATTTTATATTTATAGGATATTGTAATATTTTATTATAAGTCCACATTAAAAATCTCCCCCTTCCCAAGGCCATGGTTCTTCTAACCATCTCCATTTATTACATGGATATTGTATTGTTAAAGGACCATAAACTTTTTGATATTTATCTGTTAATTCTCTATATTCTTTACAATATTTTTTGTGTAAACATATTGCTTTTTCATCTTCTGGGTGTGTATCAAGATATAATCCTAATTCTGTAATAGCAAAATTTAAGCATTTAATATTTTGAAACATTTCTTCTCTAACTTGATTAAATTCATTACACTCATTTTCTGTCATTTCCGCGTTAAAATTATTTATAGAGTTGTTATTATTACAACAGCAATTTCTATAATTCATTTGATTATCTAGCATTTATTACACCCCTTTCCAATTTTATTAGTTTCTGCTATAAATTCATTTGTTCTCATAGATTGACAAGGCATGTATGGACTAACTAATTCTGGGAATATAGTTCCCATTTTTAATCCTACACATGGTTTAAATGTTTTATCCATATATTGCCATGGAACATAGCTTTGAGCCAACATTGGATTTTCTGGAAAAAGATTCATTTCTTCATCTTCATCAAATCCACATTCACATTCATCTTTTTCGTAATTTTCATAATTGCATGAACATATATTATCACATTTATCTTCAAACATTTCTTTATTTTCATTACAACCTGAATTATTCATGCAACAACATTTTCTATATCTACGTGTAAACATCTTTTTTCCTCCTTTTTATTATATATTACATAATATGACAAAGATATTTTTTTGTGAATGCAAAATGGGGACGGTTCTGTTTTTTCCCTCAGGAAAAACAGAACCGTCCCCAAATTTACCCCAATTTACATACAAGCTTTTTTTAAACGATTCATAATCGCTATTCCAATCCCTTTAGTTTCAACACCCTCAAAAATAACTATATCTGCACTAAATTCATCAACCTTACGTAATGTAGAAAAAATATTTTTTGCAATTTCTTCTAAGTTATTTCTCGAGCCTATATTTATAATATTTTTCACATCATAATTACTCATATTTTCAGTTGTTGAAACAATTAAAGGATTTTGGTATTTTTTTGCTAATTCTTTTATTTCTTTTATCATCTTTTCATTATCTTCATTATATACTAACACACATTTACTATTAGGTTTATAATGACTATATTTACTACTTGGGATATTATTATTTATTTTTTCATAATCTAAAATAACTTTTCCAGATATTTTTTCTATTTCTTCTGCTGTAATGCTTCCTGGTCTTAAAACATGTGGAATATTATCAATTACTTTAACAATAGTGGATTCTATTCCAATATTACTTTCCCCACCATCTATCATAAAATCTACTTTATCCTTAAAATCATTATATATATCTTTAAAATCTGTGCCACTTGGTTTGCCAGAAATATTTGCACTTGGTGCTGCTATAGGAACTCCTGCATATTCTATAAGTTTTAATGCTATATCATTTTTAGGCCTTCTAACTCCAACAGTATTTTGATTTGCTGTTACAATATTGGGTACAATGTCTTTTTTATTTAATATAATAGTAAATGGTCCTGGAAAAAAAGCTTTCATTAATTTGTATTCTAATTCTGTAATATTTTTTGCTACCTTTTCTACCATTTCTATATTATTTACTAATAAATTAATTGGATTATCTTGTTTTCTTCCTTTTGCAAGATATATTTTTTCTACTGCTTTTTCATCTAAGCCATTTGCACCTATACCATATACAGTTTCTGTTGGAACTATCCCTATTCCACCTTTTTTTATTATTTCTGCTATTTCTTTTAATTTCGTTAAGTCATTGGCATTTTTTAAATCTAAATATTTTTTCAAACTATTACTCCT
>CALXJW010000065.1 GCA_944388725.1 uncultured Clostridia bacterium
ATAAGCATATATCAAAACGAGAAAATATATTATATAAAGAAAAATGAAAATTTTGTAAAGCAATTAAAGCAAATATTTGAAGACGAAAGAATAGAAAAATATGGCTATAATTTGGCAGAAGATTATATACTATTAAAACAAATAGGAATAACAATGAAAAATATTGTATATGATGTAAAAATAGCCACATATATATTAAATCCAACTAGTAAATACACAATGGATACTATAGCAAGAGACTATTTAGAAGTAGATAATACAGAATATCTAGAAGAACAAGGGATTGAAGATAATTCAAATAAGCAAACAAGTTTATTTGACATGGAAGAAAAACAAAATGATACAAATAATAAACAAAAAATAATAAATAATTTATATGTAGAAGAAATATATAAATTAGTAGAAATAACAAGTAAAAAACTAGAAGAAACAGATACAATAGAATTATTTAAAAATATAGATATGCCAACAGTGGAAGTATTAGCAGAAATGCAATGGAATGGTATGTATGCAGACTTAGAAGAATTAGAAGCATTTGGTCAAGAATTAAAACAAAGATTAGAAGTTTTAACAAAAGAAATTTATGAATTATGTGGAGAAGAATTTAATATAAATTCAACAAAACAATTAGGAGAAATATTATTTGAAAAATTAAGATTACCTGTAGGCAAAAAAACAAAAAATGGATATTCGACAGATGTTGATGTATTAGAAAAACTAAAAAATGAACATCCAGTAATAGAAAGACTTTTAGAATATAGGCAATTAATGAAATTAAATTCAACTTATGTAGAAGGATTAAAACCATATATAAACCCAAAAACAAAAAGAATACATTCATTTTTTCATCAAACAATAACAGCAACAGGAAGAATAAGTTCAACAGAACCTAATCTTCAAAATATACCAACAAGGTTTGAGTTGGGTAAAAAATTAAGAAAAGTATTCAAACCAGAAGAAGGTAAAATATATATTGATGCAGATTATTCACAAATAGAATTAAGAGTATTAGCAGATATATCTGCTGATGAACATATGATTCAAGCATTTAAAAATGGGGAAGATATTCATAAACAAGCAGCTTCAAAAGTTTTTAATGTTCCAATAGAAGAAGTAACAAAAGAACAAAGAAGTGATGCTAAAGCCGTAAATTTCGGAATAGTATATGGAATAAGTGATTTTGGATTAGGAGAACAATTAGGAATATCAAGAAAAAAAGCAAAACAATATATAGAACAATACTTAGAACAATATTCTGGAATTAAACAATTTATGAATGATATAGTAGAAAAAGCTAAAGGAACCGGATATGTAGAAACACAATTTAAAAGAAGAAGATATATACCAGAATTAAAATCTAATAATTATATGGTAAGACAATTTGGGCAAAGAGCTGCAATGAATACTCCTATACAAGGAACAGCAGCTGATATAATGAAAATTGCAATGATAAATGTTCTAAAAGAATTAAAAAATAAAAATATGAAATCAAAAATAATACTTCAAGTGCATGATGAAATGATGATAGAAGCAACATTAGATGAAGTAGAACAAGTTAAAGAAATTCTAAAAAATTGTATGGAAAATGCAACAAAATTAAAAGTACCGCTAATCGCAGAAATATCAGAAGCAATAAATTGGTATGATTGTAAATAATATAAGGAGTAAAAAATTGAAAAAAGATATTATAATATTAGGATCAGGTCCAGCAGGAATAACTGCGGCATATGAATTATCAAAAAATAACGAAAAATATAATATAACAATTTTAGAAAAATCTAATGATGCAGGAGGAATATCAAGAACTGTTAAATACAATAATAATAGAATGGATATAGGAGGACATAGATTTTTTTCTAAAGATAAAGATATTATGAATTTTTGGAAAGAAATTATGCCATTACAAGGGCAACCATCATATGATGATAAAATACTACAAAGAGACTCAGAAATAGAATTAGGAGGACCTGACCCAGAGCAAGAAGATAATGTAATGCTCATAAGAAATAGAATTTCAAGAATATACTATTTACAAAAATTCTTTGATTATCCTATATCATTAAAGATGGAAACGCTGAAAAAGTTAGGAATAATAAGAACAATAAAGATAGGATTAAGTTATTTTAAAAGTGTTTTATTTAAAAGGAAAGAAAATAGTCTTGAGGATTTTTATATTAACAGATTTGGAAAAGTTTTATATAGCATGTTTTTTGAAAAATATACAGAAAAAGTTTGGGGAAGGCATCCCAGTCTCATATCCTCAGATTGGGGAAAACAACGTGTAAAAGGTTTATCAATTGCTTCAGTTATAAGAGATATGTTTTTTAAAATTTTTAAGATAAAAAACAATGATAATTCAGAAACATCATTAATTGAAAAATTTTGGTATCCGAAATATGGTCCGGGACAATTATGGAATAATATTTTAGAAAAAGCAAAACAAAATGGAGTAAAAATAAAGTTTGGTTATGAGGTTAAAAGTATTATAAAACAAAACGGAAAAATCAAATATTTGGAATGCTTAGTTAATGGGAAATATGAAAAAATACAAGGAGATATATTTATATCATCAATACCTTTAAAAGATTTAGTTGAAAGTATAAAAGGAGAAAAAGTACCAGAAGATATTTATAGTATTGCCACCAAATTACCATATAGAGATTTTATAACAGTAGGATTATTAGTAGATAAATTAGAGATAAAAAATGAAACAAACAGAAAAACAATCAGGAATATCATTCCAGATTGTTGGATATATGTTCAAGAAAATGGAGTTAAAGTAGGAAGAATCCAGATATTTAATAATTGGTCTCCATATTTAGTGGAAAATCCTGATAAAAACATATGGATTGGATTAGAATATTTTTGTAATGAGAATGATGAATTATGGAATATGCCTAAAGAAGAATTTGTAGATATGGCAATACAAGAATTGGAAAAAATACATATATTAAAAAAGGAAGTTGTAAAAGATTATCATGTTGAAAAAGTGAAAAAAGCATATCCGGCATATTTTGATACATATGAACAAATAGATAATTTAGTTAAATATTTAAATAACATAGAAAATCTATATTGCATAGGAAGAAATGGACAACATAGATATAATAATATGGATCATTCAATGCTTACAGCTTTAAGAACATGTAAAAATATTAATGAAAATATAAAAGATAAATCTGAAATATGGAAAGTAAATACCGAAAAAGAATACCATGAGGTAAAGAAATGAAACAATATATACAAAAAAATAAAATCATAATGCTAATATGTATATTAGCATTTATAGTAAGATTAGCTTATATAATAAAAATACCTATAACTGATAAACAGCATGATATAGATGGAGAATATGAGCATGTTTCATATATATTAACAATATATGAAACAAATAAATTGCCAGACACTAATCAAGGACAATTTTATCAACCTCCATTACATCATATAATTAGTGCTGTATGGTTAAAACTTTTTGATGGACTTGTAAAAGACTCAAATACATTATTAGAATCATTACAAGTAATACCACTAATATATTCTATGATATTATTATTTATAATAAATAAGTTATTAAGAGAATTAAAAATAAAAAGTAAATATAATATATTGATTCTAACATTAATGGCATTTCATCCTACATTTATTATATTATCTGGAAGTATAAATAATGATATGTTATCAATATTGTTAATTTTTTATACAATTTATAGATTAATTAAATGGTATAAGAAAAATAATATTTTAAATATAATAATACTAGCTTTATCAACAGGATTTGCAGTAATGGCAAAAACATCAGGAGCAATAGTGAGTTTACCAATAATATATATATTTATATTGCAATTCTATAGAGAAATTAAAAAAGAAAAACAAAAAGGAAAAACGATAATAAAATATTTTAAATTATATTTTATTTTTGGAATAATATCATTAAGTATAGGTTTATGCTATCATATAAGAAATTATATATTATTTAACCAACCAATATTATATGTATTAGATATTAATATGCAAGAATTATATGTTGGAAATTATAGTCTTATAGAAAGATTTGGAATAATATCAAAAGAAATATTTTATATGTATGCAGATCCATGGAGTAATTATAATATACCAACATATCTATTAAAAACATCATTATTTGGTGAATGGAAATGGAATCAAGAGATAATATTTCAATATATATATTCTCTAGCATTGTACAGCAACATAATATTAATTATTATTTCAATTATTAGTACAATAAAAGTATTAATATTAAAAAATAAAAAAAATGTAGTATATAAAAATTTGTTTTTTTTATTATATATATTTAATATTATTAGTTTTATATCAATGAATATAAAATTACCTTATGGATGTAGTATGGATTTTAGATATATAGTACCAAGTATATTTGTAGGAGCTTATTATACATATTTATATACAATATATATGAAAGATAAAAATAGTAAAAAGATGTTATATAATACGATATTAATAACTTCTAGTATTCTTATAATAGCATCAGATTTTATTTTATTATTCAGTTAAAGGAGAAGAATTTTGAAGAGGAAAACTAAGAAAAAAACAAGAAAACTATTATATATAATTATAGCAATAGTAATTGTTATAGTGATAGCAATAAATTTAAAAGAACAAATGATGAAAAGTATGTATAAAAAAGAATATTCAGAATATGTAGAAAAATACGCACAAGAATATGATGTAGAAGCAGATTTAGTATATGCAATAATAAAAGCAGAAAGTAATTTTGAAAGTGATGCAGTATCAAGTCAAAATGCGCAAGGATTAATGCAACTTATGTATGCAACAGCAGAAGAAATAGCAGAATCTATAGATTTAGAATTAACAGAAGAAAATATATTTGAACCAGAAATAAATATACAACTAGGAACCAAATATATTTCAAAATTATTAGAAAAATATGAATGTATTGAAGTAGCTCTTGCTGCGTATAATGCAGGAAGTGGAAATGTTGACAAATGGATAAAAAATGGAACAATAAAATCAGATGGATCTGATATAGAAAATATTCCATATAAAGAAACAAATGCATATGTAAGAAAAATAATGAGAGATTATAAAATTTACAAAGAATTAGAAACATAAACTAAAAAGATTGACAAAAATGATTCATATTGTTAATATATAAGTGTTAGAGGAGGCACAAATGAAAATATATCCAAAAGCATATTTTAACAATGTAAGAGAAATAAGAATAGATTTTTTACAAAAAAATAAAATAAAAGCATTAATCTTAGATGTAGATAATACACTTATAGATTATGATAAAAATTTACCCAAAGAAACAATAAAATGGGCTAATGAATTAGAAGGACAAGGAGTAAAATTATACATATTATCAAATTCAAATAAAAAGCAAAAAGTAAAAAAAGTAGCGGAAGAATTAGGGATAGAATATGAATATTTTGCTAAAAAACCATTAAAGTTTGGTTTTAAAAAAGTACAAGAAAAACTTAACGAAAAACCTGAGCATATTGCTGTTGTTGGTGACCAAATATTTACAGATGTAATAGGTGGAAATAGATGTAACATGTTTACAATATTAGTAGAACCAATTGCTGAAAAAGATATTTGGATAACTAGAATAAAAAGACCAATAGAAAATGCAATAAAAAATAGATATAAAAAAACTATACAAAAATAACAAAGGAAGGGGTGTATGGTTAAAACCATACAAAAATAGAAATGTATATAAATGATACAAATATAGGATTTTACATAGTAGCATTAATTATAGGATTAATTGTAGGGCAATTTGTAGATTGGATGAATAAAAGACTACCAGAATATAAAAAAGTTTTTACAAAAGAGATATTTAAAGAGTATAAAATGAATTTTAAACCAAATTATATATTAATGGTAATAACAGCAGTGATATATATAATATTAGTATATGTATTTGGAATACAAAAGAATTTTATAGAAAATTTAACATTAATAAAATATTTAATATTGACTCCAATGTTATTATCTGCATTTGTAATAGATTATAGATTACAAATAATACCTAATAGATTGAATTTAACAATGTTTGAAGTAGGAATAGTAATAGCATTTTTATATGGAACATCAAATGTAGCTATAACAATAGATATGTTATTAGGAATGCTTGTTGGTGCAGGTATATTTTTAGTAATAACACTAATAGGTGGACTAATATATGGAAAAGAAGCTATGGGATTTGGAGATGTAAAACTAATGGGAGCATTAGGATTATATTTTGGGGTATCAAATATATTATTAATATCAGTAATGTCATTTTTAATAGGAGCAATATTAGGAATAATATTAATTATCTCAAAAATAAAAAAATCTGATGAATATATACCGTTTGGACCATTTATAGTAATATCTACATTTATAACTATTATGATACCATTTAATATATTGTTAAATGTACTAATGACAATACTTACACTTGGAATGTATCAAAAATAAGGGGAGAAAAAGATGAATCAGAAAATTCAATGGTTAAGAAACAAAATGTCAAGTTTAGATTTACAAGGAATGATAATTTCAAATCCTGTAAATATAAGATATTTAACTAATATTAAAGCAGAAGGAATATTATTAATAACTAGAAAAGAAAATATATTTATTACAGATGGAAGATATATAGAAGATGTTCACAATACATTGACATTATTTGATGAAATAGTAGTGTATGATATCAATTCTATAACAATTGATGACTATGAAAACTTTTTTATGTTTTGCGAAAATGTGGGATTCGAAGAAAACTATGTTACATATGCAAAATATAAACAATATATGCATAAATATAAAATAAATAATTTAGTAGAAACAGAAAATATGATTGAAAAGCAAAGAATGATTAAAGATGAGTATGAAATAGAAAGTATAAAAAAAGCATGTCAAATTACTGATGAATGTTACACATATATATTAAATTATATAAAACCAGGAATGACTGAAAAAGAAATAGCTCAAAAGATTGAGGAATATTATAACAAATGTGCAGAAGGAATATCATTTGATACAATAGTAGCATCAGGAGAAAATACATCAAAACCTCATGCTGTTCCAACAGATAGAAAAATAGAAAAAATAGATATAATAACAATAGATATGGGATGCAAAGTTAATGGATATTGCTCAGATATGACAAGAACTTTTTTTGTCGGAGAAGTACCATCACATGTGAAACCAATATATGAGTTAGTTTTAAAAAATCAAGAACAAGTATTAAACGATATAAGAGAGGGAGCAAACACAAAGCAAATAACCAAAATGGTAGATAATGATTTTAGGTTGCATAATTATAATTTAATTCATGCACTAGGCCATGGAGTTGGACTAGAAATACATGAAGAACCTATATTAAGTATTAAAT
>CALXJW010000066.1 GCA_944388725.1 uncultured Clostridia bacterium
ATTTTGGGGATAATTTTTTTTATAGTAGATTATAATAGTGTAAAACAACAAAAACTACCAATATTTTGTATAAAAACAGGTGTGGCTTATAATGGTTCAATAGATTATTTAGGTTTAGGATATAAAGTGGCTTATTTTAATAATGTTAATGCAACGAAACCAAATTTTGAAGGAATATTTATAGGAAGTTGGTTTACAGATATTGATAAATGTAAATTACCATTATATTGTGAAGCTAAAGAAACAGATAATTTAGAATTTAAAAAGGTATCAAGTGAAAAATTTTATGAGAAAAATAATATAAATATATATTTTAAACGGAATTAAAAGTTTATCTTATACAAATGGAAAATATTACAACATAGATATAATAGATGAAGTTAACAATGATAGATGGCCTTATAGAAACTTTTTATTATATATAGAATATGAAGGAGCTAAGTATAAAGAAGTCCTAAATGAGCAATATGAAAAATATACATTAGATACATTTTGTTTAATAAAAAATATTTCAGACAATAGTAATATATATATTGGACAACCAGATATGGGACTAAGTGATTTTGGCTTATAAATACGATAATTAATAATAAAGGTACAGTTTACTTCTGTACCTTTTAAAATATTATATAGTATTATAAAATATTGACAAAACTTCGCAAAAAAACAAAAAAATCTTTTTGGCAAAATGAACGATTAATCTTAAAATTGTTGAGAAAAATATTGTGTTATGCTATAATTGTTATGCTATAATATTTATATTGAAGTTAAAAAAGGATAGAATTATGTTAGTAGATAAATATAATATGACAATGGAAAAAAATATATTATATGCAAAAAGAAATATTGTTGATTCTATTTGGAAAAGTGCTAATCTTGAAGGTATTCAAGTTACATTTTCAGAAACACAAGCTATATTTGATGGTGCAAATGTTGGACATTTAAGAATAGATGAAATTCAAGCAATAAATAATTTAAAACATGCATGGCAATATATTATTTTTAGTATGAATGCTGAAATGAATTTAAAATTTATTGAAAGCATACACACATTCGTTGGTGCAAATATAGTTGAACAACCAGGAAGATTAAGAACTTATGAAGTATCAATGGGTGGAACAAAATGGAAACCAGAATTACCATCTGAAGAAAAAATGAATGATTTAATTAATGAATACGAAAATGATTTAGATGATGAAAATATAACAGATGCAATATTTACTTTTATGTGTAGATTAATGAAAATGCAAGCATTTAATGATGGAAATAAAAGAACTGCTATGCTTGTTGCAAATCATCAGTTAATTAAATATGGAAAAGGGATTATATCAATTTCTGATGAAGATAGAATTGAGTTTGGAACAAGATTAATAGAATATTATGAAGATGAAGAAAAGATTGAAGATTTAAAAGATTTTCTATATGAAAGATGTTTAGATGGAATTCAAAGAGATAATGAGTTAGAAAAATAAATTTTTGAGAAGTATTTTGTAAAGTTAACGAAATACTTCTTTTTTTAAATTACTTATATTTTGCTAGTGAAAGATTTTTAATAAATTGATAAAATTGTTCACTTATTTTTTTGTTTTCAAAGTGCAAAAATTGCACTTTGAAATATTATTTTTTTATTCCCAAATTAGTCTGGGAATGTGATTTTACATTCCCATTTTTTGTTTTTTGGAAATGTCGATGGGAATATAAACTGATAAATTTTGAGAAAGTTTGAGAATGTCTAAAAAATAAAAATGGCTGTAACCTAATTCTTACAAGCATATACAAAACTATTTAAAATTTTTTGAAAATAAAAAATCCAGTCAAAACGACTGGATTTTTGGTAGCGAGAGGGAGATTCGAACTCTCGACCTGCCGGGTATGAATTTATTTTACATATTTTTTTGACTTAATTTATCATGTATGTCTATTTTCCATCTCATTTCTTGTATTTTTATTTTTGTTGCAAATGTTGTAAAATAACTAATAATTAATCCTAAGGGTATAGTTATTATTAATGGTGCTACTCCAGCTGCAATTCCTATTATTACTGATATTATCATTATTATTGCATACATTATTGTTATTCCTTTTTCTAAATCATTCATTAATTTGTAGTATTTTTGTTTTTCAAACATTTTATTTTCTCCTTTAATTTTTTCTTTTGTATGGTCTTATTTCATCAGTTAATCCTACTATGTAATCTACTGATGTTTCATAGTATTTTGCTAAAATTATTAAATATTCTATTGGAATAGTTCTATTTCCTTTTTCATACTCTGAATAATATTGTTGTGAAATTTGTAATATTTTTGCTATATCTTTTTGAAATAAGTCTTTATCTTCTCTTAAATCTTTTAATCTTTTAAATTCCATACTTTTTCCTTTCGATTAAATTTTACCATACATAAAACATTATGTATTGACAATACATAATAATTTATGTATAATATCTTTAATAAATACATAATTTTTTATGTAGGAGACACAAATGGAAAATAAATATGTAAATGTCAAAAGAGATTGTTTTGCTTACAAAAGAGGTTGTATTGGAAATGTTTCTAGTTATTGCACAGCTTTAAACAAATTATATTGTGAAACAGAAGAATGTAAATTTTATCAGACTAAAGAAGGGTTAATTGAAAAAGAAAGAAAAATTTTAGAAAGAAGGAAATTAGAAAATGAAGTTTGTTGAAAAATGTAGATTTTTAAAATTAGAGTTAGGAAAAACAAAAAAGGATAATAGAGAGTATGGATTATTAACTGTATTAGATTATGATAATAATTCACATAGATTTTTCTTATTTGATGATTTGAAAAATAGATTTTTAAGTTCTGGATTTAAAGAATTTGAGCAATTTGATATTGCTTTTGAAGTTTATGAAAATAACAATTTATGGAATGTTCGTATTTTAGATTTTAAGCGAGAAAATAACAATGGAAAGCAATAGTAATATAGCTTTAGATGAGCCAGCTTATAATCCAGGATTAGAAGAAAAAGTTGATACAATTATACAATATCAAAATGCACAATATGGATTATCACTTTTTACAATAGCTGTACTATCAGCTATATTAGTAATTTATATACTTTATCGATTTATAACTCATTTTTTTGAGTTTTAAATATACATTATTTATATTATTTATATTAGCAATATAGTTTGAATTTTTTATACTTTAAACTATGTTATTACAATTGTAGTTCTTGAACTTGTACTTTAACGAGTTCCTCCTTAGTTTTTATCGATAAAAATACAAAAGAAAAAATAAAGAAAGGAGAACAAAAGATGAACGAAGTTTTATACACTATTACAGCTGATACTGTAGAGCCAGTAACTGCTGCAATTTCAAGTGGCTTATCTACTCTTATGCCAATCGGTATAGGAATAATGGCTACATTTATTGGAATTGGTATTATTAAGAGAGTTATTTACTCATTCTTATAATATCTTAGCTATTTAACTGAATATTTTTACAGAAGATAACATATTTCCCTCTGGTATTTTGTTATCTTCTTTTACTTTAAAAGAAAGGAGTAAATAATTACAAATGAAAACAAATAATAAGATTTTATTATTTTTAATTATATTTATAGGAATATTATTACTTTTTACTATTGATTGTTTTGCTTATTCTGCTGGTGATACTGTTACTATAAATCCACTTGAAGGAGAATCTTGGCAAGTTACTTTACAAGAAGATTTACCAGAAGCTTATTCTGATTTTAATTATTTTTGTATTAGTTCTAATTATTCTATTACTATTTTTCCTAATAATGTAGCATATATGAAAATTTCTGAGCCTAATGATGAATATGTAATTGCTTCATATTATGATGCTTCTGGAAATGTTATTAGTACAAAAGGATTAATTATGAATAATGCTGGTGAATTTAATCCATACGGTTCTAATCCTAAAAATAAATTTGTTGTTCAAAAAAGTATTTTTTATAATACGGATAGTTCAATTTTAGCTAAAGCTATTCCTTATACGATTTACAACGAAGATGATACAATTTTTTTCAAGGTAACCCCAACGCTGGAGGAAACACTAGTGGAGGGGTACAAGGTGGCGAAGACAACAATACATCAAACAACGAAACAACAGGTAGTGGAAATACTACCGGTGGGGATAATAATTCTAGCGACGATGATAGTGGTTTCTTTGATAGCGTACTTTCGTTTTTGGAGGCAATAGTTAATTTTTTTAATCCATTAAATGAAGATTTCTTTGTATATCAAATAATTAATGGTATTGGAGAATTTTTCTTTGGAGATGGTACAGAAGAAAATCGAGGTTTATTTGGTCTAATTGGAGATATACTTTCTTTTTTAGGAAATTTTTTTGGTAATTTATTAGATTTTTTTGTACATATATTTGTACCAGATGATGATCAATGGGAAGAAATAAAAGAAAGTTATTCTGATTTAGGAGATTTAATAAAAACTAAATTACCTTTTATTTCTTTCTGGCAAGAAAGTTTAGAAGATGCTAAAAATGAAGTTATAGCAAGTAACGATATGCTTACAATTACAATGCCAAGTTTTTCTTTTTTTGGTGGAGAAACAGAAGAGAAGCAAGTAATTAATGTTAAAGAAGCTTATGAACCTTATAGAATTAAAATAAGAAGTTTATTAGCTTTAGTTGTTTATGGTTGTGGAATTGTTTATTTAATTAAAACCGTTTTAAATTATAAAGCTACTGCAACAGGCTTAGACCACGCAGAAATACAATCACATCTTAAAGATAAATAGGAGGATAGAAAAAATGATTTTATATTTAATTTTAGTTGCTTTAGATGGAATATTAACTTTTGTAGTATCTTTAATACCTATTTTTTCTACTCCTGCTTGGATAGTTACTAATTTACCGGAAATTTTTAAAACTATTATTGGTTTTAATAATTATTTACCAGTACTTGAAACATTTACTGTTGTGATATTTCTTTTAGCTTTTACTCTTCAATATAAAGTTTGGAAAGTTGTTCTTTCTAAAGCTGGTGTTGATATGAATGCTTAAGTTTGCTACACCCGACATTATGTCGGGTGGCAAACAAGCTATATAAAGAAAGGATATATATGTCTAGTATTTTTTTTACTTTTTTTAAAATAATGATATGTTTTTTTATAGGATTATTAATATTTTTAGATTTTGCAAAAAAAGGCTTTATACATAACTTTATTTTTAAATTTATTGAAGCTTTTCCTTATTTTATAAAAGACTTTATAACAATGGATAAAAAAGAATTTAGAGGCTATGGCTTTCATATTTTTTGTGGATTAGGTGGAAGTGGAAAAACAATATCTATTGTAAATTATTTACTTGCAATGAAACAAAAATATCCTAAACTAAAAATATATACAAATTTTTTCTTTCCAGCTGGAGACGGAATTATAAAAAATTGGAAAGATTTAATTGAAATTACTAACTATGAAGAAATAGAAATTTTAAAAGAAGAATATGAAAAACTAAAAAAATATAAACCTAATAAAGAAGGAAAAGAATTTTATATAAAAGATGAAAAATTTTTTAAAATTATAAATCATGGTGTACTTTTTGGTTTTGATGAAATTCATATGACTTTGAATTCAGATAAATGGAAAGATAGACCAGACGATTTGCTTTATTATATTTCACAACAAAGAAAAATGCATAAACAAATTGTTGCTAGCTCTCAAGTTTTCACCAGGATTGATAAAATTCTTCGTGAACAAACAAACTTTGTTGTAGAATGTAATTCATTTTTATTAGGTAGATTAGTAGTTAACCGTTATTATCACACAGAAGAATATATTGCAAATGATGAAAAGAAAGACAAAGGTAATAAGAAAAGAAAAGTTGCAAAATATAATATTTTTATAGCTAAAGATTTTATAAGAAATTCTTATGATACAGAAGAAATTATGAAAGATTTAAAATTAGGAAAATCAAAAGAAAAACAACTTGTTGATTTATTTAATGAAATTAATAGAGAAAGGACTTTAGAAGAATGAATGCATTTCAAGGAATAGGTTTATTTTTATTAGGTATGCTAGTTAGTTTTATTGGAGACTTAATAGAAATAAAGAAAATGAAAAATGAATATGAAACAAAAATAGAAAAATTAGAAAAGGATAATAAAATTTTGAAAGGTAGTAATTCAAATGGATAAAGATATTTAAAAATATAGAAAATTAATTTTTTCTTTAATAGATGTGTAAGATTTGCAGGTGCGTAGCACCTAGTGGAACGAAGCAAATCTACACAAATTTAAATAAAAATGCGGAGGGTTCTTAGTAACACCCTCCGAGTGTCCGGTACACCGGAATATTTTATACAAATGAGGTATAAAAATGATAGATACTATAAAAATTTATACAATGATTTCTAAAAAAGTTTACGATATTATAAAAAATAATAGCATAATAAAAACATCTTATAATACTTCTACTGGAGAAATCTTTTATAATATCGTAAATGATAAGCTTGAAGGCTCTTATAGTTCTTCTCTTTCTGTAAGAGTTGGTTTAGGTTCTAAATATAAATTTATAGATAATTATTATTTAGAAGTAGAAGGAAGTTTTCACAAAATAGTTAGAGGTTACAACACACATAATGGTTTTTATAATATTATAGATATAACTAAAAATTTAATTGATATGTTAGAAAAAAATTACAATGTAAAGCTTCCAGATTTAAGACATTGGTTTTTACAAAGAGTTGATATAACAAAAGTATTTGATTTAAACACAAATGAAAATGTTCGAGATTATATAAATAATTTAAGCTTTTGTAGATATCCTAGAAGAAAAATAAAACATTACAATGATGAAAGTATTTATATGTCTGGAACAACTACTACACTTAAAATATATAATAAATTAATAGAATTTAGAAAACACGATATGAAAAAGCTTAATGACAATGGTTTTCCTGTATTTGAGTTTTTACCAATTATACAAGGTTTTATTCGTTTCGAGTGTGAGATAAAAAAGAAAAAATTAGAAGAAGTATACAAAAGTAAATATATAAGAATAAGAAATATAAATTATAAGGAATTGGAAAAAATTTGGAGTGATGAATTTATGAAAATGATAAGATTATTTGAAAAAGATTTAGAAGTTGTAAGAAAAAAACAAGATGTAGAAAGAAGATTAAAAACTTTATATAAAGAAACTAAAGCAAATACATTATATAATTTTTACTTATCTGTTATGGTTGATGGATTAGAAAAT
>CALXJW010000067.1 GCA_944388725.1 uncultured Clostridia bacterium
ATTATATATATCAAGAGATAGAGGGACTAGCAAATTAGGCTCAGGAACAGTGGATTATTATATATATGTTTCAAAATTCTTTATATTTTTTTGACATTCTTCTCCTGCAATTATTAATTCTTTTGTATTACTTGCTATTTGTTGTATTGCTTTTGTTAGTGCTTGAAATTTCTCATCTTTCCATTCTATTCCTGCTTGATTTACCTTATTTCCTAATTCTTCAATACATTTTTTAAATTCTTCTATATCTTTTTGCACATTTTTAGAATTTTCCATTTTTACCATCCTTTTTCCATTAATGATTATATCATAAAATATTAAAATTGTATATATTTTTACATTTTTTGTAATCATTTTTAAAATATCCTAATTAAAGCTAATATAGTATACATCACATGATGTTAATCTTTTTAAATGTTTACATTCTGTAAAATTTAATGTTTCTTTTACTTTATTTATTATATCTTCTTTATCTTGTTCATAATTTATAAAAATAATTATTCCATTAGATATATCTTTATTTTCCAATATTGGTGGAAGATTATCTTCTATATTCGTGTTGTCTTTTAATATATAAGATTCATTAATTTTAGCAAACAATAATATATCATTTAAAAATCCGCCATTTTGTGAATTATATAAATAAATTGTTGGTAAATTTAATTCTCCTCCTAATTTCTGCACAATTTCTTTATTATCACTATATAAAAGTTCTGGCTCTAAATCAAATACAAATGGAGATATTAAAAGCATACAGAAAAACGCACAAATTATTATATTAGTTGTTTTTTCTTTAAATATTGTTTTTAATAATTTATATAAATAATAAATTCCTAATATAAATACTAATCCACATACTGGAACAACATATCTTAAAACTTTCCATGGTGATGCAATTGCAGTTATTATTAAAAAGAAAATAGTTGGTAAATATATTATTTTTAAAATTTCTCTTTTTTCTTTACTATTTTTAAAATTTTCTTTTTTCCTAATTCTATTATAAATTAAAATTCCTACAATGCCTGCAACCACAATTATTAGTAAATTATTGAACACATAATAATTTATAATATATATTTGTGAAAATATGCTTGGCAATATTTCACTAATATTTTTTAAATTGCTTATTACTCCTTGACCTCTATATCCAAAAAACATATGTTGTATTGAATATGGAAATATAATTAATGACAATATTCCTGATATAATCATTGTTAATGTATAATAAATTAATATCTTTATTTTATTTTCTTTAATATATTTTATAGCAAATATAAAATATAAAATAAATAAGTAGAATAAATAATAGTAATGTGTTAATACTCCTGCAAGTACTAATATTCCTATACTCACTAATAATTTTATATTAATTTGTTCACTCTTTAATAATTTTATATGTAAAAAAACTGTTATCAATATATTAAGTGTTGCAAGTGCATACATTCTGATATATATTGCATTACTTAATGACGCTAATATAATTGATGACATAAATGCTAATATGGCTGATTTTTCTTTTAAATATTTTTCATCTTTAAACAATTCTTTTAAAATTAAATACATAAAAATTGTTATAAAAGCATAAATCACAATGTTTAAAATTATTCCTGTCCACTTAGAAAAATGTTCTGGTGTAAATTCCATCACTATTCTTAATAATAAATAATATAATGGTGGATGTACATCATTTTTTTGATTTTCATATACTGGTTTATAATTTCCTATTTCTTCTTTTTGTACTGCTAAATAATTTTCATAATATTTATTGTTATGCCATGTATTAAAAAAATCTTCATTATCTAATATTTCTATTTTATTATAATGAGTTAGCCCAAAAGAATATGCTTCATCTATATGTAAATATTCTTTGTGTCTTCCTACTATTACATAAAGTATTGATTGTATTATTATTAATATTGTTATAACTAATATTTCGATTCTTTTGTTTTTCATTTTTTCCCCTTTTATTTTTATTATAAATTTCTATAATTTTTTATTTCATTTCTATATTTCTTGCCATTTGTACCCCTGATGCAGAAGCCATCATAAGTCCTCTTGTCATTCCTCCTCCATCTCCAATAGAATATAATGATTTAACACTTGTCTCAAATCTTTTATCTATTGTTACTTTATTACTATAAAACTTTATTTCTGGTGCATATAATAAATTTTCTGGATTTGCAAATCCTTCTACAACTTTATCTAAACATCTAATAAATTGTAAAATATCTGTCATTGTTCTATATCCTAATGCAAAAGTTATATCTCCTGCTACTGCTGATTTTAATGTTGGCACTATCTTATTATTTTTTAGTTCTTCCTCCCAGGTTCTTTTCCCTCTATAAATATCACCTAATCTTTGTACGACTATATTTCCATTTCCTAATTCATTTAAATTTTTAGCTATATTTCTTCCATAATCAATTGGCTTATTAAACGGATAATTAAAATGATGTGATACCAATATTGCTAAATTTGTATTTGTACTTTTCTTTTCTTTGTATGAATGACCATTTACTAAGCTTAAGTTATTATCATATACTTCTGAAGAAACAAATCCACTTGGATTTTGGCAAAATGTTCTTACTTTATCTTTAAATGGTCCTGGTCTTCCTATAAATTTCCCTTCATACATATATTTATTTATATCTTTCATAACTTCATCTGCTAATTCATATCTTACACCAATATCTACTACTCCCGCTTCTGTTTTTATATTATGTTTTTCACACATATCAACCAACCAATTCGCACCTTTTCTTCCAACCGCTATAATTACGTTTTTACCATATATCTCTTCTGTTTCATTGTTTTTTACATTTCTAATTCTTACACCTTTAGCTTCATTTTCTTCTATTATTAAGTCTTCAACTTGTGTTTGAAACATTAAGTCTATACCATTTTCTTCTAAATAATATTCTAATTTCTTGTATAATTCATGTGCTTTTTCAGTTCCCAAATGTCTTATCGGAATATCTATTAAATTTAAACCTTCTTTTTGAGCTCTTGTCTTTATATCTGTAATTTCTTTTTTATATTGTACACCTTCAAGATTTTCATCTGCTCCAAAATCCAAATAAATTTTGTCTGTATAGTCTATTAATCTTTTAGTTTCTCCTACTCCAACATATTTATGTAATTCTCCACCTACATAAAAATCATCATCTTCTTTATTATACAATGACAATTTTCCATCCGAAAATGCCCCTGCTCCAGAAAATCCACTTGTTATATGGCAAAAAGGCTTACACTTAACACATTTTCCTGTTTTCTCTATAGGGCAATTTCTTTCCTCAACTCTTTTTCCTTGCTCTATCATTAATATTTTTTTATTTTTATTTAATTTTATCATTTCATATGCAAAAAATATTGCTCCTGGTCCCATTCCTATTACTATCGCATCATATTTTGGTTTCATAAAAATCTTTCCTTTCTATATTTGCTATTAATTTCAAAGACTGTCCCTTTTGTGCATTTTGCACTTTAAGGACTGTCCCCTTTGTGCATTTTTATTCTACACTTTTCAAGCTTCCAATCATATCTATTTTCTTTAATGCAAAATATGTAGCTATATTAACAATTACTGTAAATACTACAGTTATTAAAACCGCATATACATAACTTATTGGATCAATCACTTTAGGAAAACGCATTGCATCTATTTCACATGTTCCTATTATGTAGAAATTTAAAAAGTATCCTCCTACTAATCCTAATATTATTCCTATTATTGTTAATAAAATAGTCTCTCTTGTTACATATGAATATACTTCTTTATCGTAAAATCCTAAAACTTTAATAGTTGCTAATTCTCTAACTCTTTCACTAATATTAACATTTGACAAATTATATAATACAACAAAAGCAAGTAAACCAGCTGATACGATTAAAATCAGTACAACATAATTTAAAGAATTCATTGTATTATCTAATATTCCCATAATGTCTGATGTTAATATTACTGTAGAAACTTCATTTTGTGATATTATTTCTGTTGAAAAATCATCTTGTTCTTTTTCATTTAATTCTTTATCTTTTACTAATATAACATTTGTTGAATAATCTTGGTCATATATTTTTTCATAATTTTCTTTTGACATATAAATATAATGATATATATAATTTTCAGCTATCATGGAAATTTTAAGCTCTTTTTCTTTATTATTTCCATCCCTTATTTTTATTGTGTCCCCTTCTTTAACATCTAATAATTCTGCCAATTTTTCTGTAATAACTACTCCATCTTGTTCTTGTAATCGTATTTCATTATTTTCTGTTTTATAGTCTATTAAATTAATTATATCTTTTAATTCATCATTTGTTTTGGGAACAATTATTTGTACATCATTATCTTCAACTGTTGTAGATGTCATATATATTTCTGCAATTTTTTCTACTTCTTCTTTTTTACTAATTTCAGATATCCACTCTTCTTTTTGTTCCTCTGTTAAATCTGTTTTTAAACTTATTTGCATCTCATAATTAAAAACTTTTTCGTATTGATTTGGTAATAATTTAGAAATTGAATCTTTTAGTCCAAATCCGGCTAATATTAATGATGTGCAACCAAATATTCCTATTATTGTCATTAAAAATCTTTTTTTATATCTAAATATATTTCTTACCGTTACTTTTTGAGAAAAGTTTAATCTTTTCCATATTGGTGTTATTCTTTCTAACAATACCCTTTTCCCTATTTTAGGTGCTTTTGGTCTTAATAATGTTGCAGGTGTTTCTTTTACTTCTTTTATAATTGAATAACATGTTGCTCCTACAACACATATATATATTAAACCTAAACCTAATATGGCATTTTCATGATTATATGATATATTTATTTCTGGCATTTGATACATTACTGTATACATTTCCCATATCATTCTTGGTAATAATTGAAATCCTATATTCATTCCAATTATTCCTCCTATAATACATGCAAAACTTGCATATATTACATATTTTGAAGCTATTTGATATCCAGAATATCCTAATGCTTTTAATGTTCCTATTTCTTGTCTTTCTTCTTCTACCATTCTTGTCATAGATGTTAAAGATACTAAAACAGCTATTGCAAAAAATACAATTGGAAATACAAGACTTAATTTTTCTATGCTTTCAGTATCTTGTATAAAACTACTGTATCCACTATTTTGATTTCTATCAAATATATACCAATTTAAATTTTCTTCTTCACTTAAGTCTTCAATTTTTCCCTTTACCTCATCTACTTTATCTTCGTATTGCTTACTATTTGTTTTATATTTATCTGTTCCTTCTATTGTTACATATATTTCTGTATATATATATGGTATGATATTTTCTTTAGTAACATATATGTATGAGTCTATTTGACCTGTTCCTAGCTTAGTTGTTCCTCTTTCACTTGACACATATAGTGGACTTTCTACTATACCTACTATTTTTAATTCTTTTTCATTTAAATAGTCCATGTATTCTTGTGTTTTAATTTCTATTGTGTCACCTATATGTTTATCAATTTGTTCAAAAAATTTTTTCTCTACTACACATTCATTATCATTTTGTGGCATATTTCCTTCTAGTAAAACTGGTTTATTTACTTCATCTAAACATAGAATTTTAGATACATATTCTTTTTCCTCAACTTCTATTAGACCATCATTACTATATGAACCATATACATCTTTCACACCATCAATTTGTTCAATTTTTTCAATATCATCTTGCACTAATCCTGTTGTAGACATTATTTGAATATCATACACATTTTGTTGTTTAAAATATTGATCTATAGTATCTATCATATCTGGAGATGTTGCCCTTAATCCTGCAAAAAATCCTACTCCTAAAAGTGACATTAACATTATAGAAATAAATCTTTTATATGTAGAAGTTATTTCTTTTATTGTATCTTTAAATAATGCTTTTTTTAGTTTCATATTAATCATTCCTTCCTTACCATTCTATTTCTTCTATTGGTTTTGGATTTTGATTTATTTCTACTTTTTCTGCCATTCCGTTTTTAAATTGAATTATTTTATCTGCCATTGGAGCTATTGCTGCATTATGAGTTATTATTAATACTGTCATTTTCTCTTTTCTTGCTGTATCTTGTAACAATTTTAAAATTTGTTTTCCTGTTTTATAATCTAGCGCTCCTGTTGGTTCATCACATAATAATAATTTAGGATTTTTTGCTATTGCTCTAGCTATTGCAACTCTTTGTTGTTCTCCTCCTGATAATTGTGATGGAAAATTATTTACCCTTTCTGCTAATCCTACTTTTTCCATTACTTCTTTTGGATTTAAGGAATTTTTACAAATTTGTGTTGCTAATTCTACATTTTCTATTGCTGTTAAATTTTGTACTAAATTATAAAATTGAAATACAAATCCAATATCTTCTCTTCTATATTTTATCAATTCTTTATTTTTTAAAGAAGCTATGTTTTTACCTGCTACTATTACATCACCTGATGTTACATGATCCATTCCACCTAAAATATTTAAAGCTGTTGTTTTTCCCGCACCACTTGGTCCAACTATAACTACTAATTCTCCTTCTTCTATTTGAAAATTAGTATCATTTAACGCTTTTATTTTAACTTCCCCCATTTTATATTCTTTACAAACATTTTTAAATTCTATATATGCCATAATAGTTTCCTCCTTCATAGAATTTTATTTAAGGACTGTCCCTTTTGTGCATTTTGCACTTTAAGGACTGTCCCTTTTGTGCATTTAAATAAAAAAAGCAGACTTTTGCCTGCTATTTCTATTCTACTTCTTTCTTCCATAATCCATGTTTATTACAATATGCATACAAAATTGAACCTGGTCTATATTTAAATTTAACTACAGCCTCTTCACCTGGTTTTAACATTTTTCTACAAACACTGTTCTCACTAACCATTGCTATCCATTCTATATAATGTTCTTCTTCCATAACATGATTTACTTTTACTATTACTTTATCTTCTGAAATTTCGTATTCTGGTACATGTTTTTCTACTACTGCATCTGTTGAGTTTGGTTTTAATATTTGCATATTTTCTCCACAACATTTTATACCACAATCTTTACAATTACAGTCTTTTAATACTTCTACCATTGCACCACATGCCATACATTTTTTTATTATTAATTCTTTCATATTATCACTCCTTTTTCCAATTGGAGTATATCATAATTTCTCCAATTATTCAACTTTTTTAAT
>CALXJW010000068.1 GCA_944388725.1 uncultured Clostridia bacterium
AATAAAAAAAAAAAAAAAAAAAAACAATAAAAAATAAATTAATTAAAAATAAAAAAATAAATTATAAAAAAATAAAATGAAAAATAAAAATTAAATAAATAAATTATAAAAAAATAAAAATTAAATAAAAAATAAATAAAAAAATAAATAAAAAATAAAAAACGACGCACGAAAATCAAAAATAAGCCATTTTTATTTTTTAGAAATATAACTTTATATGTAAAAAAAAACAAAAAATACACAAATGGAGAACAATATGTGGATAAAAGAAATCGAATTAATGAATTTTAGAAATTATGAATATAGAAAAATCAAATTAAATGAGACTCTAAATGTTTTTTTTGGTGAGAATGCACAAGGAAAAACAAATATAATAGAAGCTATTTTTTTAGCAAGTATTGGAAAATCATTTAGAACAAACAAAGAAAAAGAATTAATTAAATTTAATCAAGAAAGAGCACAAGTAGAAATAAATTATAAAAAAAGTGATAGAGAAGGAAAAATCAGAATTGAAATTGGAAATAAAAAAAATATTTTTTTAAATGGAATAAAATTAAAAAAAGTTAGTGAATTACTTGGAAATGTTAATATTGTAATTTTTAGTCCAGATGATATCAATATATTAAAAGGTGGACCACAAAATAGAAGAAGATTTTTAGATATTATGATAAGTCAGTTAAAACCTAATTATATGCATTTGTTAAATCTTTATTCAAAAACAATAGAACAAAGAAATAATTATTTAAGGCAAATAAAATTTGAAAATAAAAAAGAAGATTTATTAGATATATGGGATGAAAAATTAGTAGAATATGGTGTAAAAATATGTGAATATAGAAAAGAATTTATAGAAAAAATAAAGAAAAAAATAATTGAAATCCATAAAGAAATAACGCAAGAAAAAGAAAAAATAGATATAGAATATTTTTCGGATGCAAATACTAGACAAAATTTTATAAATGAGTTAAAATCAAGAAGAAAGTTAGATATAATAAAAGGTTTTACAACAAAAGGAATTCATAGAGATGATTTTTCAATATATATTAATAATAAAGAAGTTAATATATATGGATCACAAGGACAACATAGAACAGTAATTCTATCTTTAAAACTAGCTGAACTAAAAGTTATTTATGATGAAATTGGAGAAAATCCTATTTTATTATTAGATGACTTTATGTCAGAGCTAGATAACAAAAGAAGAATAAATTTTCTAAAAAGTATTAAAGATACGCAAGTTATAATAACATGTACTGAAAAAATACCACTTGAAAATTTAAATTATTTTTCATATAATGTTATAGACGGAAATATAATAGAAAAAAAATAGCAAGAAAATTACTTTTGAAAGGATGGAAAAAATGGAAAAATATAATCATGAATATGGAGCAGAACAAATACAAGTATTAGAAGGACTAGAAGCAGTTAGAAAAAGACCAGGTATGTATATAGGAAGTACTTCTGCAAGAGGTTTACATCATATGGTATATGAAATTGTTGATAACTGTGTTGATGAAGCATTAGCAGGATATTGTACAGAAATAAAAATAATAATAGAACCTGGAAACATAATTAGCGTAGAAGATAATGGAAGAGGTATACCTGTTGAAATACATCCTAAAACAGGAATTTCAACAGCAGAGACAGTATATACAATTTTACATGCTGGAGGTAAATTTGGGGGAGATAGTGGATATAAAGTTTCTGGTGGACTACATGGTGTAGGAGCTTCTGTAGTAAATGCTCTATCTAAATGGGTAGAAGTAACTATACAAAGAGATGGTGGAATATACCAAATGTATTTTGAAAAAGGAAAGACAATAAAAAAACTTGAAAAAATTGGGAATTCAAAAAATACAGGAACAAAAGTTAGATTTTTAGCAGATGACACCATTTTTGAGACATTAAATTATGATTATAGTGTATTGGAAACAAGATTTAGAGAAATAGCATTTTTGACAAAAGGACTAAAAATTTTAATAGAAGATCAAAGAGAAGAAACTCCTAAAAAAGCTGAATTTTGTTTTGAGGGAGGACTAAAATCTTTTGTTGAATTTTTAAATAAAAATAAGGAAAAATTACATCCTAATCCTATATACATTGAAAAAAATGTAGAAACACCGGTGGAAATAGCTATTCAATATACAACAAGTTACACAGAAAACATATATACTTTTGTAAATAATATAAATACAATCGAAGGAGGAACACATCTGGAAGGATTTAAAAGAGCATTAACAAAAGTATTTAATGATTATGCAAGAGCACATAACTTCTTAAAAGAAAAAGATAATAATTTACAAGGTGAAGATATAAGAGAGGGAATAACTGCAGTTGTTTCAGTAAAAGTTAAAGAACCTCAATTTGAAGGACAAACTAAGACAAAGTTGGGAAATAGTGAAGTAACAGGTATTGTCCAAAGTATGGTAAATGAAGCGTTATCAACATTTTTAGAGGAAAATCCTACAGTGGCAAAAGCTATACTGGAAAAATGTGTAAGTGCATCAAGAGCAAGAGAAGCTGCAAGAAAAGCAAGAGAACTTGTTCGTAGAAAAAGTGCATTAGAAACATCAACACTTCCTGGAAAGTTAGCAGATTGTAGTAGTAAAGTAGCAGAAGAATGTGAAGTTTATATTGTAGAAGGAGATTCTGCAGGAGGAAGTGCAAAACAAGGAAGGGATAGAAAATTTCAAGCAATTTTACCATTATGGGGAAAAATGTTAAATGTAGAAAAAGCAAGAGCTGATAAAATATACGGGAATGACAAATTAAATCCTGTAATAGTAGCAATTGGAGCGGGAATTGGAAATGATTTCGACATAACAAAAATAAGATACGGCAAGGTAATAATTATGGCTGATGCGGATGTTGATGGTGCGCATATAAGAACTTTAATGTTAACATTTTTCTTTAGATATATGAGACCATTAATAGAAAATGGGAATGTATACTTAGCACAACCACCATTATATAAATTATCAAAAAAAGGTATGGAAGATATATATTGTTATACAGATGAAGGATTAGATAATGCCTTTGCTGAACTTGAAAAAAAGGGAATTAGTAGAGATTCACTTTCAATACAAAGATATAAAGGATTAGGAGAAATGAATCCTGAACAATTATGGGATACAACAATGAATCCTGAAACAAGAACATTAATACAAGTAACAATGGATGATGCTATTAAAGCAGATGAAATTTTTACTGTCTTAATGGGGGATGAAGTTGAACCTAGAAGAGAATTTATAGAAAAAAATGCAAAATTTGTAAAAAACCTTGATATATAATAATTTAAGAGGATTTCTAGAAATAGAAATCCTCTTATTCATAAAGCCAATATCAATCTTCACTCAAACTAATATATATAGTTTTTTGATCTAATGTATATTACTATACAAATAAACCATATACCACATATATTAATCAGTTGTTCGACTATTAATACACTAATAGAAACCATATTCATCCCAAAAGGACTAATAACAATCCCGTATAATATAAAAATAATCTTAGCTCGAATATATTACATATAATTTAACCATATATAAAATATAAAAATAATCCTTGAAAATTTAAATAAAATATAGCTTACAAACACATAATATATTTTTATCGCCGACAAATATTAATCTATTAAAATAAACTAATAAATATCTTTGCTCGAATATTAAAAAACTAATTAAAATCTAATAATACTCTTAACTCGACTGATATTAACCTCATACACATATTATGTACCAAATAAAAAAATATATACACATAAAATAAAAAAATTTTAAGTTTAGGAAAAAATAAAATTATATTGTTTAAGTTTTGTCGAAATAGATCGATGAAAAGTTCTTGACAAAATAAAAAAGTGAAGATAGAATATTAATAATTAAAAATAAGGAGGAGATAAAATAAGAAAAATAAAATCAGTACAAAAATGGATTCCAATCGAAGAATTTTTAGACAGAGGAATAATAAAATTAAGAAAAGATAAATATATTAAAATTGTAAAAGTTATTCCTATCAACTTTAATTTAAAAACACAAATGGAAAAAGAAGCTATATTAAATTCATATAAATTTTTTCTGAAAACATGTAATTTCGATATTCAAATTTTAATTCAAAGTAAAAAAGAAGATTTATCAAAACATATTCAAAATATAAAAAGTTATACCCAAAAAGAAAAAAGTAAAATAGTGAAAAAATATTCTGAACAATACAATGAGTTTATACAAGAAAAAAATAATAAAAATAAAGCAGCATCTAAAAATATTTTTTTAATAATTAAAAATAATCATTTAAAAAATAATAATCAAGAAGAAGAAAGTATAGTACAAGAACTAAATGAGAAATATTTAAAAATAAAAGACGGGCTAATTAGATGTGGAAATATTGTAACAGAAATATCAAAAAAAGAAAGTATAAATATTATTTTTTCTTTTTTAAATTCAAAAAAATTTTTTAGCAAAAAGGAGGAGAAAAAATAGAAGAAAAAATAGAAAAAATAAAAGAAGGGAATTTTTCAGATAAAGATTCTATTTCGCCATCATATATTAATTTAAAAAATCCAAAGTTTGTAGAAATAGACGATTATTATTATTCAGGAATAATGATTGTAAATTATAGTAGAGAAAATACCGAATTATTATTAAAAAGTTTAATAGAAACAAATATAAATATGAACATATCAATGTTTTACGAAAAAGTAGACACAGCAAAAACATTAAAAGATTTAACATATAATATTGGAAATGTTGCTGTTGAATTAAAAGAAGGAAATCGAAATAGACAGGATATTGATATTGCAGATTTTACTTATAATGATGCAAAATATTTAAGAAAAGAAATACAAATAAATAATGAAGAAATATATTTTTTATATATTTATTTGAACATTTTTTCAGAAGATAAAAAAGAATTAGAATATAGTATGGATAAAGTAGAAGGAATTTTATTAAGTAAAGGTATGCAAACAAGAAGAGCTAATTTTAGGCAAGAAGAGATTTTTTTAGCTTGTTTGCCTTTAATGGAAAATAAAGATGAATTAAAAAAAGTAGCAAAAAGAAATATTTTAACATCAGGTTTATTAGGTACATATTCATTTATATCTGAATCTATTTTTGAAGAAGATGGAATTTATATAGGACAAAATGTATATAATAATTCCTTAGTTTTTATTGATAGATATAATAATAGTAAATATAAAAATGCAAATATGTGTATTTTTGGAACAAGTGGTGCAGGAAAGTCATATTATACAAAATTATTAATAATGAGAAATAGGTTATTAGGAATAGAGCAATATGTAATTGATCCTGAAAGAGAGTATAATAAAATTGCAGAAAAATTTGAAGGAACAGTTATAAAAATTGGACCAACATCAAATAATTATATAAATATTTTTGATATAAGAAAAGAAAGTATAGAGGAAAATGAACATGGGTATCTTGCAACAAAAATAGGGAAATTAATAGGATTTTTTAATTTGATTTTTGGAGAAATGAATGAAGAAGAAAAGGCAATATTAGAAGAAAAAATTATAGAAGTATATAAAAATAAAAATATAACATTTAATGATAAAAGTTTATTTAATAAAAAAAATTTTAAAACAAATAAAGATATGCCGTTATTAGAAGATTTATATAATATTTTAAATGATGAAAAGACAAAAAAGTTTAGAATAAAATTAATACCGTTTATAAAAGGTTCTTTAAAATTTTTTAACAATTATACAAACATTAAAATAGATAGTAAATTAATTGTTGCAGATGTTTATGAATTAGGAGAAGAAAATTTAAAATATGGAATGTATTTATTTACAGATTTTTTTTGGGACAAAATAAAAATAAATAGAAAAATAAAAAAGGCAATCTATCTAGACGAAATTTGGAGACTAATTGGGGTTACTTCAAATAAACATGTTGCAAAATTTATATATAAAATTTTTAAAACAATAAGAAAATATGGAGGAAGTAGTGTTGCTATAACACAAGATATTTCGGACTTATTTAGTTTGGAAGATGGTGCTTATGGAAAAAGCATATTAAATAATTCGAGTATAAAAACATTTTTTTCTTTAGAAGAAGAAAATATAAAATTATTATCAGAATATTCTAATTTATCTGAAAAAGAAAAAATAGAAATAAAATCTTTACAAAGAGGAGAGTGTTTAATGTTTATAGGAACGAACCATATTTTAATGAATATAGATTCTTGTGATTTTGAAAAGAAAATAATTGAAAATTAAAAATAATAAAAAAATTAATTTTAAAAATATAATTAAATAAAAAAAGGAAAATATTTAATATTAAAATAATATAATAAAAATATTTAAAATTAATTTTAAAACAATAACGATTAATAAAAAATAATATTTATAAATAATAGTAAAAAATATATTATTATTTTTTAATTATGTAATAATGAAACAAATTTTATATGCCCAAAACATATAAAAAAGATTAAATAAAGTCCAAACTGATGGAAATATATGTAAGAAAAGAAATGGCTATATTTGGATAAGTTCAATTAAAGTTTTAGGGCATAGATAAGTTTAAAAAATTTTAATTGATAATGTGTTAAAATCGCAAACAATAGAATAAAAAGCAATATAAGAAAAGTAACATTTTTTATTTGTCATAAAATCCCAAAATAAAATAATATAAAAATAAAAAATAAAAATTAAAAAATAATAAATAATCTTAATAATAAATATAAAAAAATATACAACAAAAACAAATAAATACTTTAATAAAATAAAACAATAAAAAATAATTTTACAATAAAAAAATACATAAATAATTTTATATAAAAATTAATAAAATATATTTAAAACAAGAATAAAAATAATTTAAATTATAATATAAAAAATAAGCAAATATAAAAAAGTGAAAAAATATGACAAAAATAAAAAAATTCAAAATAATAATTTATATAAAAAATAATATTTATGTATAAATGTAAATTATTAAAACAAAAATATATTATTATTTTTTATTTAATACAAATACAAACAAAACAAATTTTATAAAAGTAAAAAAAAGACAGAAAAAACTGGAAATATATGTAAGAAAAGAAAGAGGTATATTTGGATAAGTTCAATTAAAGTTTTAGGGCATAGATAAGTTTAAAAAATTTTAATTGATAATGTGTTAAAATC
>CALXJW010000069.1 GCA_944388725.1 uncultured Clostridia bacterium
AATATTTGCTTTAATTGCTTTACAAAATTTTCATTTTTCTTTATATAATATATTTTCTCGTTTTGATATATGCTTATTCCTATAATATCTTTTTTTATAATATTTTCTTGATTTTGATTTTCTTCTACTTCAAAATAATAATATAATTTGTTCTCTATTTGAGGAATATCATTAACTTCTAACACTTCTATTTCTTTAACTGGTTCTTTTGTAGTTTTTTCTTTTCCTTCTCTTAGATTAAATCTTTCAATATATCTATTAAATCTTAATTCTTCAAATATTTCTAATACTTTTTGCTTGTCCCATTCTTCTGTTTTTATTTGTTCTAATGTATCTTCTATTGGAACATTTGTGTTTATCTCTCCTAATGTTCTTGATAATTCTGCCATTTCTTTATTGTTTACTATATTTTCTCTTTGTTTACCTTTTAAATCATCTTCACCTTTTTCTATTTTTTCATACAATTCTTTAACAGTATGATATTTTTGTATAAGTGAAATTGCTGTTTTAGGACCTATTCCTGGCACCCCTGGTATATTATCAGATGTATCACCTTGTAATGCTTTTACTTCTATTAGCTGTTCTGGTTCTAAGCCATATTCTTCTAAAACTTTTGCTCTATTATAATCTTCTGTTTCAGTTTTTCCACCTTTTGTTCTAGGTATTCTTATTGTTATATTATCACTTGCTAGTTGAAATGTATCTCTATCTCCAGAAAGTATTGTTACTTCTAGACTTTGCTTTTCTCCATATTTTGCAAGTGTACCAAGAATATCGTCTCCTTCATATCCTTGTTTTTCTATAATGTCTATATTCATAGCTCTTAGTATCTCTTTAATTTTAGGCATTTGCTCTGCAAGTTCCTCTGGCATTCCTTTTCTATTTGCCTTATATCCTTCATATAATTTATGTCTTGCAGTAGGTCCTTTTAAATCAAATGCAACCGCAATATATTCTGGTTTTATATCATCTAATATTTTAAATAATATTGCTAAAAAACCATATATAGCATTTGTATATTTTCCATCACTTGTTGTAAGCATTTTACTTCCCATTATCCCATAGAAAGCTCTATTCATTATACTATTACCATCTATTAAAACCAACTTCTCTTTTTCCATTTAATTTCTCTCCTTTGCACAAAAGGGACAGTCCTTAAAGTGCAAAATGCACAAAAGGGACACTCCTTAAGCTTTATTAATCATTTTGTTAATCTTTGTTCTCTCTACTCCTAATGCTCTAGCAATTTCTGTTTGATTAAAATTATATTCTATATACATTTGTGTAACTATATCTTTTAAAAATTTTTTGTTATATATTATATCATTAATACTTTTCATTTTATTATTAATTAAAAAATTTTCAATTATTTGATTCTTTATTTCTTCTATATTATCACTTTCTTCATGTTCAATAAATCTATATGCTTCATATTTCCCATTAAATATATCACTTATATCCATATGGTACTTTTTAAAAATTTGTATAATTTTATTTTTATTTATTAGAATTTCTTTTTCTTTATATTCATTATAACTTGAATATTTGTATTCTCCTGGCGTTTTACACATTTGCGCTTTTACTGGATTATTATGAATGTAATTTATACAACTTAAAAAATGATGATATGATACTATTTCTTCTGCTTTATATCTACTTCTAAAAACAAAGCCACACCTATTATGTTTCTGGTTGTAATATATAGCATATTTAGTATTTACTTGGCTCATTAATTTAGAAATTTGTATAACATCATCTGTATATATTAAAAAATGTGCATGATTGCTCATAATACAATATGAAATCATTTGTAAATCTTTATCTTTTATTTTTTCTTTTAAGTATTTTAAATATGTCTTTTTTTCGACATCTTCATCAAATATGTATTCTTGGTTTATTCCTTGTATCATAACATGGAAAACTTTAGTATTATTTTTAATTCTAGCCTTTCTTGGCATGGCAAAAACCTCCTTATATATTTATTTTTGATTTTTGCCCCCAAACCTTATATGTATTATACAATTTATCTTAAAACTTTTAAAGTTTTCTCCATAAAAAAATCATTTTCATTTATTTTTTATTCTAAGGAGTGTCCCTTTTGTGCATTTTGCACTTTAAGGACTGTCCCCATTGTGCAGAACTGTGCAATTATAAATAAAACTACTATAATTCCAACAAAATATGTATCATATAAATAACTTTCTGCTTTAAACATGTATATGCTATTAGCAATTTCTGTTATTGCTGATATACTTATTATACCTCTTATCATATATGATTTTTGCCACATCATTGTTGCAAATAACCATATTAAGTACCATTGTTGAAAATTTGTTAATATCAATAAAAATAATATTATTGAGATATTGTATTTTTTCATTATTTTATATATTTTTAAATTCTTTTCTGTTAATATGTCTATGAACATTTTTAAATAATATAAAATAAATAACATACAAATGCTTGCTCTAATATATATTAATAAATCAATATTTTTTTGAATTATTACTGAATATATTGATTTTGCATATCTTTCTGTTTGTGCCATCATTGCAAATAGTACATTTAAATCTTTAAAGTACATAATATACTCTAGCAAAAATATAACTAAAAATATTATTCCATATTGTATACATCTCAAAAATCTTTTTCCTAATTTTTTTTCATTTCTAAAATGATATAGTATTATTACTGGTAACAACAGAATGGTAAAATATTTTATTCCTGTTGCTATTGCTAAAAATAATATACTTAGATATATATTTTTCTTTTTTATTAAAAAATATAATGTTAATAATACAAAAAATACTATAATTATATCATTATGTACATTTCCTATTCCTTCTAATAATATAAATGGATTTATTCCATATATTAATGCAAACTTTTTTCTGTTTGTAATCTTATATATTAAATAACAACTTCCTATATGTACACATATATTTACAAGTTTATATATTAATAATGCAATATCTATATTTTTAAATGATAATGTTGAGCAAGTTTTAAATATTAGCTGTGCTATTGGACCATACACAACAGTTGTATCTGCCCAATAATTATTTGCTCCTTGTTCTAATATCTCATCATCAATGTTTTCTTTATTTTGCTCATAAAAGTCTTCCATTGTTATATAGTATGGATTTTGATTATACACACCATCTAATTCTCCAACTCCCATATAGTAAAATATATCTGATGATGTCCATGGTAGCATAAACATGTATATAAAACCTATTACTGCTATAAATAGCATAATTTGTTTTATATTTTTAAACATTTCTTTTTGTTTTATTATCATTAAATATATTATAAATATTGCTACAAATATTGCTAAATAAATGCTTGTAGACAATATTTTATTTATTTGATTAGTTATAAAAAAATTATAATACAAATTATATCCTAATATAGTCTTATTTTGTATTAAATATATTATTGATGGTATTATAAATAATAAATTTAAAATTATAAAACTTATTTTTAATACTTTATTTTTCATTTTTTATTTTCTTCCTTTTTATAGCATTTTAATTATAATTTAATATATTGTTTTATTTTGATTTTTATATTCATCAAATAATTTAATACATTCTTCTCTATCTATTTGATTAAGTTTTATTAAATCTTTTTTATTTCCTTTTAAGTATTCGTATATTATATCATCTCTAAATCCTATATTTCCTGCATCTTCTTTGGTACAAGCAAAATATACCTCTTTTATATTAGCCCAAATAATTGCTGACAAACACATTGGACATGGTTCACATGAAGTATAAAGTATATAATCAGATAAATCATACGTTTTTAATTTTTTACATGCATCTCTAATAACTGTTACTTCTGCATGAGCTGTAGGATCATGATCTTTTATTACCCTATTATTTCCTTTAGCAATAACATTCCCTTTTTTATCTATAATTACTGCGCCAAATGGACCACCTTCATTATTATTTATTCCAATTTCCGCACATTTCTTAGCTATTTCCATATATTTGTTCATAAGTTTTAACTCCTTTATAACTACTTTTCTTCTTGTTGTTCATCATATCTATCTCCATGCATATTTTCTCGATTAACATTTCTCTTTACCACAGGCTCTACATTTGCCACATATTTTTTTCGAAATTCTCTTCCGTTTTCTTTTTTTAAACTCTCAAAATCTTTTTCTTCACCATTATTTTCTTTTTTACTATAATTAGAAAAAATCTGTTTTATCTTAGTAATAAATTTATTAATACTTAATGAGTTTCTATCTATCTCTGCTGGTAATATATTTTTTTTACCTCTTTGAAATCCTACTTTTATTGGATTTTTATTTTCTAACTTTGCAGGTAAAATCATTCCTTTATCAATTAAATATACATTTATTCTGTCTCCAAAGTCTATTACAATTGTTCTTCCTGATATTGTAATATTTGCATTAGGATTTTTTGCTTCTGCTGCTTTTTTTATTTGACAAAATTCTTTAATAATTTCTTGTTCATCTTCATCAAGCATTAATGTACAGTCAAAAACATCGTAAAAATCTTTTACATCATCTTTTTTTACACTCATTTTCTTTGAAGAAATATCATCTGATGTAAATTCTAATTGTCCATTTCTAAAAAATAAGTATACACTTTTGTTTTCAGTATTTGCACAATGTATATAATATTCTTTAATGTCTTCTAATCTGTTATCTTTTTGTAACTTAAAAAGTAATGATTGCACTGCTGAAGCATCTTCAGGATACATTAATTGAGAAACATCTCCAATTAAATAAAGCAATTCATCTTCACTAATTTTTGAAGTGGCTCTGAATAATTCTTTTGCTCTATCTATTGTTAAACTACCTTTTCTAAAATCATTTTCTGCTAATTTTTTTATTCCTTCGAAATATTGACTTTTAACAATTTCAAATTGTGCCAAAAACTGACTTAATGAATTTATAGCATTCTGTTGCATTTCAGAATTTGTTTTTTTAAAAAATTCACTTAATTTATTAAATCTAAAAAATGTATTTGTATTTAAATCTATTTTTCCACTTTTTAATATTTCTTCCCATTCTCTTTTAAAATATTTGTCAAAAATTTTACTTTCTATATTTGCTATTAAATCAGGCAATCCTTTTTGGTTACTAGCAATTAGTTGTTTTAAATATTCAATTCTTGTTTCATTACTGTCTCCCAAAGAATTATCGTCTAAATACTTTTGGTAATCTTTACTACATATAGTTTCAATATAATCATCATTCTTTTGCAATCGTTGGTAATCATGAATTGAACTTCTTTTGAAATCACCATCTTGAGATATATTAGATTTTAAATAATTCTCCAATATTGTCTTCCAATTATTTAGTGTTGAATGTTTATCTTGTATTTGGTATACTTGATCTACTTGCATCAAAAAACCTATACATTCTGATTCAGACATATTAAGTTGTTTGGCAACATTTCTTCTTATATTTCCTTTTCCAAGTTTCATTACTCTTTGAGATCCAATAGCTAATTCTAATTCACATACAAAACTCGTCAATTCAGGATATGAATTAGGAACATAACCAGCATGTCCACAAATCCAATCAGTTAATCCCTCATTCAATCCTCTTCCGACTTCTATTTTTTCACCTTGTTGATTAACCATTTGTTCCATAATTCCTGTACCAGAAACTATATTAAATTTTTTACATTCCTCTTCATCTCTTGACAATATAGCATGAATAGCTTCATGTAACAAAGTTGAAAGTTTGCTTCTATCTTTTTGTAATTCTTCTACTGTTAAAACAGCATCATCTCTATTGGAAGTACAAAGTGTAATACTCTTATCAGCTGAATATTGATATCCATTAACTGTTGTACTAAACTCATTTGTAAATACTTTTTGTACATTTTGCTCTAATCTCATACGAGCAAATCCATTACCAAAAGTTTGAGTAAATAATGTACATTGTTCCAATGTTTCTGATGAAAACATTATTAAAAATTCTTTTATCTTAGGATTTTCTGTTTTTTTCATTTTATCTTCCTTTAATATATAATATTATTTGGTTTTAATTCATAATTTTTTTTTAAATATGTTACTATTCTTTCATCTGTGATTTCTTTTATTTTATTATTTTCTATTTCATAATAAATATTTAATATATCTCTTGATGTAACTTTTACTGCTTTAACATATTTTTTTCCGTTATAATCTATTTCTGTTATAAACTCTGCTTTTTTCTCTTGTGATAACTTTGTTTTTAATTCTTCTTTTGTCATATTCTTCTCCTTGTTTTATATTTTCTTTAGTATAACATAAATTAATAAAAATGTGTACTTACATTATAAAAATTTTATATATTCTATAAATTCCAATATTTATAATCGTTTTACATATTTTTAGTTTGATAATATTTTAATTATTGAATTAAATATTTATTTGATTCAAATGTATTTTATATAAAACATATGTATTTTATATTGATAATTGTAACAGTATTGCATTTTTTTGAAATAACCTTGTCAAAACAACTATCTATGTGATATAATAATTATGTAAATTTATGGTAGCAAAAGGAGGATATACCTCGGCTACACAAACTCGGGAGGTTTTATTTATGTTGCTTTTCGACCGTTTATATTTTGTTGATATTATCGATCGTAACCCATCAACAAGAATCAATCTTCATAAAGATGGGGACCAATATGTTCTGACCGTCGTTGTCAGAATCCCTGATGATGAAGACATCGATATCCCATCTTTTTTGTCTTGGGATAAAACCGATGGGATTATCTATTGTCAAAATCGAAGATTATGTTCTTTAAGATTCGATTACTACATGGACGGTTCCATGTAAACCGAGGCACTCCTTACCAAGCCCCAGGCAATGCCTGGGGCTTGGTATTCGTTTGAATTTATTTATAATCTATCTCTTCACATTTATAGATTACGAATATCTTTCACATAAAAGTTAAATTAACTACCTGCAGTTTCATCGTCGTAATAATCTTATTTTTTATAACCAGAAATCCAGCTCTTACGAGCTGGATTTCTGGTTACAATTCAATTGAATTTTTCTTTAAGGGCGACCCAAATGTAAATGTTAAAATAAAACTGATAGAAAAATTCAAAATAA
>CALXJW010000070.1 GCA_944388725.1 uncultured Clostridia bacterium
TACATTTCCATACTTTTACTTCTCCAGCTTCAAATACTTTTCCTTCTTTAACATTTTCTAATAATTTTAAATATCTTTCTTCATGTTCTTTTTCTATTTTTGCCACTTCTTCAAATAAATATGCAATATGGTCAAATCCTTCTTCTTTTGCTGTTTTAGCAAATTCTGCATACATATCTGTCCATTCATAATTTTCACCATCTGCTGCTGCTTTTAAATTATCTACTGTTGTTCCTATTTCTCCACCATTTAATAATTTAAACCATATTTTTGCATGTTCTTTTTCATTATCAGCTGTTTCTTGGAAAAGAGCTGCTATTTGTTCATATCCTTCCTTTTTTGCTTTACTTGCAAAATATGTATATTTATTTCTTGCTTGTGATTCTCCAGCAAATGCTGTCATTAAATTTTGTTCTGTTTTTGATCCTTTTAATTCCATAATATTACCTCCTATTTTTTTTATGGTTATAGAATATCATAAGTATTCATAAAAATCAAGTTTTATTGCATATAATTATTTAATATTTTTTCTAAATATACAGCAACACCATTTTCATTATTTGATAATGTAACTTCATCTGCCGATTTTTTTATTTCTTCTTTTGCATTTCCCATTGCTATACTATGTCCAACTATATTGAACATTGATATATCATTATAACCATCACCAATAGCAATTGTATCTTTTAAATCAATATTTAGCATCTGACAAAACATTTTTACGGCATTTCCTTTACATGCACCAACATTGGCTATGTCATAATATATAGTCCCTTCTCTAGGTACATTTGCATCTGTTAAACTTTTATGTTGATTTTGTATTTCTATACCTTTAATGCTTTCTATTTTGTCTTTTAAGTTTGCAATTTTATCAAAGTCATTATCAGCAATTACACATTGTGCAACTTCATTTTGTTTTAAAAAGTCAGTTATATCTTCTTTAAGTTCTTCTTCTGTACCATCAAAATATTTTAGTTTATTTACAACTCTATTATCTCCCACATTCATTATAAATCTAACATTAGCATCTTCTGCTATTTTATATAATTTTAAACATGCTTCTGTATTTATTTTATTTACATACATATCTTTCTTTTCTTCATAATCATATATATTAGCACCATTTGATGTAATAATATATTTGCTTGCCCAACATTCTTTGCTAATATTTTCAGTATATTTTCTTGGTCTACCAGAACACACAACAACTAATATTCCCTTATTAGTAATAGCTTTAATTGCTAATTTAGTTCTATTAGAAATACAGTTATTATCATCTCTTAAAGTACCATCTATATCAATAAAAATCGCTTTATACATACCATTTCTCCCACTTCATATAATATATATATTTTATATCATTTTTTTAGTAAAAAGTAAATCGAAATAGTAAAAGTTTATAATTTTTTATTTTAATTATTATTAACAAATTGTGAAACAATCCATTTAAGTACTTCAAACTTTATATTCATATATTCATCTTTATCAAACTGCATATTTGCAATACAATATCGGCGGTTTGATATATGAGAACAAAACATACACTCATATAGAGAATTAGCATCTTGTACAAAAAACGAATTACTAATTTTAGAAGAACATATTACGCTATAACTATTAGAACAATTGCTTGAATCATCAACTCGAATGCAATAACTTAAATTCGAGCTTCTTTGACAAGCAAGAATATATTCTGAATTTGCACAACCATCTATAAAAATAGCATTTTTACATTCTCTACAATCTTGACTTCTATATATGTTTTCTGATCTATAAATCGTATCACTTTTTGAAATGTTTATACTATCATAATTTCTTTCAGTTGTAGTATAATTTATTTTATTCCATAATGTTAAAATCTCATCTAAAGAGCTTATTTCTTTTTTGGGTCTCATCCATCCTCTATAATTATCATATTTCATCATATTTTCTTGACTTATATATTTATTAGAATTAATTGAAGAAGCCCATGTTTCTTTTCCGTCAACAGCATCAATAACTTTGTTGGGTAATTTTATATCAAAAGCAAATTCTGACAAAACATCATTTAAATTCAATAAACATTTTTGCTCAAAAACCCCCATAAAAATTTCATCTAATACTTGTTTACATTGTTTATCATTCATTTTTCAATTTCCTTTTCTTTATTGATTATTTTCAATATTAATTTTTTTCCTTGAGGTTGATTGTTTAGTTATTATATCTTTTAAATTATTTTTTGTATTAATGTTAAAAATCTTCTTTTCCTCTTTACTCTCTTTTTTGTTGTTTGTAGTTATTTTTTTATAATATATTTTTCTAGGTACTGGTATAAAATCAAGTGTTTTTCCTTTAAAAGATGATAAAATTCTACCATCTTTTCCCACTCTTGCAATACATTCTCTATCATTTAATTCTGAAAGCATTTTTAATCTTATTGTAATTGAGTTTTTTACTGCAATCTCCATTTGCATATTTTTTTCTAAGATTATTGCATCCATTCTTGAAACTCTAAAAACAAAATAATTAACTACATTAGCGAAAATTGCTTTTTGTAAATTATCACTAATTTGTTCAAAATATTGGCCTGACAGAATTAAAGAAAGATTATATTTTCTAGCTTCTGATAAAAATCTACTTATTATAGGATTTTCAATTATTGCTACTTCATCTATAACTAAAATAATGTGTTCATCAAATGTATGTGCTTGAACTAATTGTAGTATTTGTTGCATTGCAAATCCACTTATTGTTTTTGTAATATTTAATCCTAATGTTGTTTGGTCTAAAGACAATATTGTAATAAAATTTTGTTTTATTTCTTCTTCTATGTTTTTCATTGAAATATTTTCATCCATCGCTGGCAATAACTGCATTTCATCTATAAATGCAATTATAGGAGATATTGCTTCTTGATATGATTTAGTTTTTAATTCATTAAAATCCACTCTAAAAAATTCTATTATATTAGGCTGTATTTCATCTTCAATTGACTTTATAACTTTATTTCTGTATTCTATCTCTGTTAATAACTTTCTTAAATTAATTAAGTTAAATTTTTGACTCTGTAATAATAGATGTATGCTGTATCTAAGGACTCTTTCTAATTTTGAATTATATCTGTCTGCAATAATATTTTTAAATATAGCCATTATTGATTCTGCATCTGATATTATGTCATCAGATGAATTTACAAATAAATTTATACTAGTTTCTTCTGTTTTAAAGTCTATTACTTCTGTATCTTCTAAGCCTCCAATATCTTCTTCAATTGAAGCATGTGGGTCAATTACAACAACCTTGTATTTTAACTTATTGTTCTTGGCAAGAGATAAATTTTTTATCATAGAACTTATTAACTTAGATTTTCCTGTACCACTTGCTCCAATAACAATAGAATGTTTTGCAAAATCATAACTTTTATAATTTAAATATAATTCATCTTGTAAATATGGAAATACATCTGCTCTTAATATGGCATTTTCTTTATCACTGCTTAATATATTAATTACTTTTTTTGTGTCTAAATATTTTGATTCATTTTTAGAATAGAAGAAACGTATATGTGTACTAAAATCAATGCTTACAAAATTGTATATGCTACTATTCCAAAACACCTTTTTATTTATAATTTTTCCTTGCGTATCTTTTAAATATAAATGTGTAGTTGATATATAATTATTGTGTTTATATGGAAAAATTGTAATTTTAACATTTTGAATTTTTTGTAACTTTCTGCTATCAAACCTATCATATACATCTAATAATGTTTTATAATTTTTAGTGAGTATAAATGGTATTCCTAAAACTGTTTTTCTACTTAATATTACATCTGATTTTTTTATTAAAAAATCACCTGATTCTCCTATTATTGGTGGAAGCATTCTTTTTGTTTCAATAAAATATCTTATACAATTATTTTCAATATATATCCATAAATTCCAAGCTTTAAATCTTCCATTTATTTTTGATATTTTCAGAATTAGTTTTAACCATTTTTCTCCTTCTATATAAGAAGATGTAGGATATATCTCAAATACATTTTTTTTCATTTTTTATACCTCGTAATATAAATTATAACAAAACTACAAGTTAAAAGACTGACTTTTTTCATTCAAAAAAAGTCAGTCTTGTATTGGAATTAAAAAATCTGTAATTCCATTATGATAATATTCTATTTCTGGCAAATTTCTAAAATTATATTGACAACTTGGTAAAAAGTCAGAATAAAAAATTTTAGATACTTCCTGTATTTCTTCCGCTTCTTGTGAGTCTATTCTTATCAATATCCATTTGCTCTTCGGGATTATTTTTTCTTCCAGTCCTTTCATTTTTTTATCATATAATACCCAATATTTTTTAACATAAATTCTTTCTTGGTCTTTATATTCAACCATTCCATATTGTGGCTCTCCATATTTATTTTCTGTTTCTTGATAAAATTTAGGAGCGTCTTTTCTTATTTCTTGATTATTTGTATTTATATATATTCCATATAAAATCATTTGCTCTTTTTCAACAATTTTATATTCAATATTTTTACTTTGCTCTTTTATTTCATTAAAATGTAATTTAGTATACATTTTTAACTTTTCAGGATTTTTCTTCACTTCACTTGGTTTTATTCCATGAAATTTTTCAAATGCTCTAGAAAATGATGTTGCATTTTCATATTGATATTTCATTGCCACTTCAATTACTTTTTCATTTTTTATATACAGTTCTTGTCCTGCATTCGATAATCTTCGATTTCTTATATATTCTGCTAATGGTATATTAGATATTACTGAAAATATTTTTTGAAATGTGTATTCATTCACTCCTATCATTTTTGATATTTCTTTATAATCAATCTTTTCTTCTAAATGATTTTCTATGTATTCTACTATTCTATTTAATTCTACATATATATTCATTTTTACATACATACCTTTCTATTCTATTTCAGTTTCATCTAGAATTTTTATTTATTTCAATATACTTTTCTAATATTTTTCTATCTCTTAAAACAACAAATTTTGTACTATATATAGAAGAATATTTTGATGGAATTATTTTGTCATAACATTCTGTTATAAGTTCTAGTGCTCTTTCTGGAATCTCCCATACCAATCTAGCACCTTCCTCTTTCTCTTTTTGTGTTACATTTAATTGCTTATTATCTTTTACAACTTTTCCTACAAAAACATAAGAAATTTGTTTAAAATTATTTAATGATTTATGTTCTTCTGTTGTTCCTAGGGATTGTATAATTTCAACTTCACATCCTGTTTCTTCTAATACTTCTCTTTTAAATGCTTCTTCTGGTGTTTCTTCGCCCTCTAAACCTCCACCTGGTAGTTTGTATTCATTTTTGTTGCTTTTATTAAATATAGCAATTCTGCCATCTTCTCTTATAACTATTCCTCTGGCTCCTAATCTTAATTTTGGATTTTCTATATTAATACTTTTTTCTCCGATATCTTCATCTGTTATTTTACATATTAATTCCATGTTCTCTCACCTCTCTAACACATTTCTCTTTGAATAAATTTACTTATTGAGGAATCAATTCCAAATTCAGCATTAAAACATTCATTGATCATTCCATTGACATTGATTTTTTGATAAGTCGAGATTGATTCTTTGTTTGATATAATAAATACATTCTTGCCGCCAATACTATGAATATATTCAAACGCACATCTATCTGTTAAGCCATCTCCAAAATATATAAATTTATCTGTTCCTTTGTTTTCATTTTTAATTTTTTGAATAATTTCAACTTTCTTTTCATCTGTTAATAAAATATCTACCTTTCTATATATACCATTTTCTTTCTTAAATTTAACTCCATAAACTTCATTAACAAATTTTCTGATTGGTGTTTCATCTACATAGTCCTTTATACCTGCAGTAATAATATAATGCTTGATTCCTGTTTTTGAATTTTGAAATTTTTCAAAATAATCAATAACACCTTTATTGAATTGTGTTTTGTTTGCTCCTAAGCATATGTTCTCTCTTGTCATTGGTATTTCATTTTCAAACAAAATATCTTTATAGCATTTATAATAAGCTTCATATAATCCAGTAGCATTCTTGTTATTTATTTCTTTTTCTATTCTTTCCATTAATCTTTTGTCATCATATCCGCACTTTTTTAATATCTCATATTGTGGCAAGGAATATGGTGTTAATGTACCATCAAAATCATATATTATTATCATTTTTGTGCTCCTATCTTTTGGTTTACAATATTAATCTTCTTCTTTAAGTTTTAATAGATTATTTTGTTTTATATAATCTGCTATATTTTCAAATAATTTTTCTGTATATTTAGGTCTATCATTCTCGATATATAAATCTGCTACTGTCTTTTCTCCGTTTTCTAGTAATTTTTGTACTCTTGAATCTTTTAGAAGATGCTCATTTTCTTTTTTACTTATATTAATACAGTTTTCTTCGCAATATAGTTTACATTGTATATCTGCTTCTAATTTATCACACATTTTCGCAAAAGTAGCCTCTTTGGTTTTCATGCTTTCAAATTCTTCTATTATTTCAAGATACTGTACTTTTTTATTTAAAGTACTTAATATTTCCTCTACTGCTTGTTTACCTAATTTTCTTTTTTCCTCTTTTGTAATTTTATCAAATGGAGTTAAATCTCCTATTTTTATTTCTTCTATTTCATGTAATACAATCATCATTACTACTTTATATATATCAATATCAAATTCAAATTCTGAATCAATAGATATTGCCAAAATGCATGTACCATAAATATGTTCAGCAACACTTTCTACTCTTTCTCTATCTATATTCCAAATTTCCCATCCTTTTCTAATTTTATCTTTTAATTCTGT
>CALXJW010000071.1 GCA_944388725.1 uncultured Clostridia bacterium
ACAAATCCGCTTCTTTCTTTATCAAATGGGATACTTGCTCTATTTTTATCTGTTGTTTGTGTTAATGCTTTTATATTTGCAAATCCTGCAATTCCTGTTGGTGTTATTGAAGCTTCTGTTCCTCCAGCAATAACAATATCTTGATATCCATGTTTTATCATTCTAAAACTTTCTCCAATACAATGTGTTCCACTTGCACAAGCTGTAACCATTGATATAGATTCTCCTTTTGTTCCTAAATCAATTGCTATATTTCCTGCTGCCATATTTCCTATTGCCATTGGTATATACATTGGAGATACTCTATCTGGTCCTTTTTCTACTAAGCTTCTATTTTCTTTTTCTATTGTTCCAAGTCCACCAATTCCAGAACCTACTATTACTCCAATTCTTTCCATGTTTTCTTTTTCTTTATCTAATCCACTGTCTTTCCACGCTTCTCTTGCTGCAATTATTGCAAATTGTGAAAATTTATCCATTCTTTTTGCTTCTCTTCTTTCAAAATATTCTTCCGGATTATAATTTTTTACTTCCCCCGCTAATTTTACTTTATAATTTGAAGCATCAAATTCTGTTATTTGGTCTATTCCACATTTACCTTGTTTTATTCCTTTCCAAAATTCTTCTACATTATTTCCTATTGGAGTTATTGCTCCTAATCCCGTTATTACTACTCTTCTTTCCATTTTACTTTTTCCTTTCTCATTTAAAATTTTTCTTTATTTTAAATTTAATATATTGGCAAAAATTTACATTACCATTCCACCATCTATATTTATTACTTGACCTGTTATATATGAACTTTCTTTACTTCCTAAGAAATAAACTACATTTGCTATTTCTTCTGCTGTTCCCATTCTTTTCATTGGTATTTGTGCATTTATATTTTCTTTTACTTCTTCTGAAAGAACACTTGTCATATCTGTTGCTATAAATCCTGGTGCAACTGCATTTGCTCTAATATTTCTTGATGCTAATTCTTTTGCTACACTTTTTGTAAATCCTATTATCCCTGCTTTGGAAGCTGAATAATTACATTGTCCTGCATTTCCTGTAACTCCTACTACTGATGATAAATTAATTATTCTTCCATTTCTTTTTTTCATCATATATGGTGTTACTGCTTTTGTTACTAAAAATGTTCCTTTTAAATTTATATCTATTACTTTGTTAAAGTCTTCTTCTTTCATTCTCATTAATAACATATCTCTTGTTATTCCTGCATTATTTACTAATACATCTATTTCCCCGAATTTTTCTATTGCTTGTTTTACAACATTTTCTACTTCTTCTGATTTTGATACATCTGCCTTTATTATTAAGCTTTCTGCACCTTTTTCTTTAAATTCTTTTTCTAATTCTTCTACATCTGTTTTATCTGATACATAATTTATTACAACATTATATCCATTCTCTGCATATTTTAAAGCAATTGCTTTCCCTATTCCTCTTGATCCTCCTGTTACAAAAACAACTTCTTTTTCTTCCATTTTTATCTTCCTTTCTAATTTTCTTGTAAAAGCAATTCTTCTAAACTTGATAAATCATTCACATTATAAGTAATTGCTTCTTTATTATCTTTTTTTATAAATCCTGTTAATACTTTCCCTGGTCCTATTTCTATATATCTTTCAACATTTTCTTTTTTCATTAATTCTATTGCTTTGTCAAATCTTACTGGACTTATTATATGTTTACTTAGTACTTCTTTTAAATTATCTTTTTCTGTATAAAATTCTCCATCTAGATTTTTTATTACTTTTGTTCCATTTCCTTTTTTAAATTCTACTTTTTCTAATTCTTTTGAAAACATTTCACTTGCTTGTTGTAGTTTTTCTGTATGAAATGGCCCACTTGTTTTTAATTTTACAACTTTTCTTGCTCCTGCTTGTTTTAATTTTTCTATTGCTATATCTATTGTTTCTGTTGTTCCTGATATTGCTGTTTGTATACTACAATTGTAATTTGCTGGTACTATAAATTTGCCTTGTGCTTTTATTTCGTTACATACTTGTTCTATTTTTGAATTTTCTAATCCAATTACTGCTGCCATTGCATATTCTTCTTTTGGTAGAAAATTACCCATGCAATATCCTCTTTTTTGTATTAATTTTATTCCATCTTCAAATGTTATATAGCCTCCATATATTAATGCTGCATATTCTCCAAGACTTAATCCTACTGCAATTCCTGCTTTTATTCCTTTATTTTCTAGTATTTTTAACATCGCTAAGCTTGTTGTTAATATTGCAATTTGTGTATTTTCTGTTTTCATTAATTCTTCTTCTGGTCCATTAAAACATATATCTGTTATTTTTACTCCAGTTATTTTTTCTGCTTTTTCATATATTTCTTTTGCTTCTGGATATTTTTCATATATTTCTTTTCCCATTCCTACAGTCTGTGCTCCTTGACCTGGGAACAAAAATGCTGTTTTCATTTACTTCAACTCTCTTTCTTTTTTATCATATCTTTTATATAACATTTTTTGTTTTTTTTCTATTAGAATGAGCGGTCAAGTCAAATTTTATTTTTGACCAAAAAACAACACAGTAAATATTTTTATTTAATGTGTTGTTGATTATATTTTATTAAATTTCGATTAATATACTTCCAGTATTTAATCCTGCTCCATAACCAATCAAAATAATTTTATTACCTTTTTGTAACATACCTTTTTCTTCCATTTCTTCTAATGCAATAGGAATACTTGCACAAAATGTATTTCCTATATTTTGAATATTTGTATACATTTTATTTTCTTCTATTTTCAATTTACTTGCTATAGCTTTTATAATTTTTAAATTTGATTGATGTGGTACTATATATTTTATATTTTCCAGTTTCTCGTTTGACTTTTGTAATAGTTCATTAATATTTTTTACAGTTTCTGTTACAGCATATTTGTATATTGCAAGTCCATCCATTTCTATTTTTCCATTTGTATTACATTTTAAAATATCATTTCTATCTTCTATTGCTTCTATATTTGAAATATACTTGTTGTTTTCTCCTTCTTCTAGTAATGTTGCTCCTGCACCATCTGCTAATATTATTGCAGTTCCTATATCTTCACTATTTGTATATTCAGAGAGTTTTTCTACTCCCACTACTATTACTTTTTTTATTTTTTGGGTATCAATATACATTTGTGCAATGTCTAAAGCATTAATATATCCGCTGCATCCTGCTAAAATATCTAAACATATACATTTAGTTATATGTAATTCTTTTTGAATATAATTTGAAATACCTGGCATTAATTTATTTGTACTTGTAGTAGCAACTATTATTGCACCTATTTCTTCTGTTTTTAATTGCATTTTGTGTACTAATTTCGTAACAGCTTTTAATGCCATCTCTTCTACCTTTTCCTCTTTTGCATAATATCTTTGTTTTATTCCTGTTCTTTTTTCTATATATTCTTCTTCAACATTGAATTTCTTTGCTAATTCTCTATTTGTTATTCTACTTTGTGGTAAATAACTACTACTTGCTACAATTCTCATATTATATTTTCTCCTTTTGAAAATTTGGGGACGGTTCTCTTTTTCCCTTTTTAATGTTATTCATTATAGCATTTATTTGTATAAACTTGCAATTTTTTGACTTGTTATTCAATTTTAAAATAAAACATACAATTATTCTTTATTTTATCTTTTATGCTTTTTTTCATTTTAATATTTACTTATTTAAATTTATTTTTAAACGCAAAAAAGAGAACCGTCCCCAATTTACCCAAAAGGGAAAAAAGAGAACCGTCCCCAAATTTCCTAAATTATATCTCTTTTATTAAAGCTATCATATGTTGTAACTAGCATTAATATTGCACATACACCTAAAACTGCTAATGAAAATGTTAAAGAAGTTGTAGTTGTAAAACTTGTTCCCATTGAAAAGTTTATTGGACTCGTGTAATTAGGAAATATTTTATCAAATATGTTTAAATTGTTGAATGGTACAAATTTTATCCATTCACTTTTTATAAATGAATTTATAATTGACATTACAATTCCATTTCCTAAATATAAAGCTAAGCTAAAGCTTATTGATGTTGCACTATTTCTTGTTAATGTTGATAACATTATAGCAAATAATACAAATACTACTACTGGTATCATTTTCACAAAATATTGTTCAATAATAAATAAATTACTTTCTATTACTTTAATTTTTCCATTTTCAACATATATGTATTGTTCTCCCATTTCAGTATTACTGAAAAATACATTTGATATCAGTATTGTTACTATTGAAATCAATAATGTTAATACTATTATATAAAATAGTACTGATAATATTTTTGCTGTTAGTATTTTCCATCTTTTATTTGGTGTTAATGCCCAAAATTTAATTGATCCTGTTGAAGTTTCTGTTGATATTGTTCCTCCTGCAATTACTATTACTATTATTGCAATAACTGCAACTCCAAACATTGGAGCTAATATTTCAAATATTGCTTTATAACTTTGAGAATATGTTGATGGTGCTATATTATTTTCTAATCTATATTTATCTATTTTTATTAAATCTTCATATTCTTGTTTTTTCTCTACTGTTAATACTTTAGATGTTTCTTTATCTATATTTGTTCTTATACTTGCTTGTGCTGTTTCAATTTCTGTTATTAAAGTTTGTTTCCAATATGGATCATTTGATTCTTTTCCAATTCCAGATTTTTTTGTTATATCTAAAACTTCTATTTTATCTTTATATTCTTGTTCAGATATTTCTCCATTATCTAATTGAGTTTTTTGTTCTGTTTTTTGTAATTCTATATATCCATCAAAATCATTTTGTTCTAACTTCTCTGTTAACTTTGAAATTCTTTCTTCTATGCTTTTTAATTCGTTTTCTGATAATAAATTATTTTTTTGGATTTTTAAATTTGATATTTCTTGAATCAAATTAGTTTTCCAATAATTCATTTTCCATGGACTAACATCATATTCTAAAGACATTTTATATGTTTCTATTTGTTGTTCATATGATGTTTTTGTTGCTTCATCTAATTCATCATTTTTTAATTGTTCTTCCATATAATTCATTTCTTGTTGTATTGATTTTTTCCAATTATCATTAGAATCTGCTATTACTACATTTCCTGATGTTCTCTGCATTATTTTTACAAGTCCTAATGTTCCTATAATTGCTAATATTGCAACAATTATCATTATTTTTGTAGAAAGCTTTTTCCAAGTTTTTATATTTTCATTTATAAATAATTTCCATATTTTACTCATCTTTTTTACCTCCTTTTGTTGCATCAAAGAATATATCTTCTAGTGATTGTTCTTTTGGTACTACTGCTTGTATTTCTACATCATTTATTGCTAATTCTTTTACAACTTTAGGTATTTGATCACTTAATATTGTTATATTAATATTGCCTTCTACTAATTTGGGTTGTATTTCGAATTTTTCTTTTAATATTTCCATCGCTTTTTCAACATTTTTTACTTTTATTTCTATTGTTTCTTCAAAAGATTGCTTTTCTTCTGTTTGTTCTATATGTGTAATATCTTCTGATTTTACTATTTTTCCATTATTTATTACAGCTATTTTATCACACATTTGTTGCATTTCTGATAATATATGTGATGATACAAATACTGCAACACCTTCTTTATGAGCAATTTCTTTTAAAATATCTCTTAATTGTTTTATTCCTGCTGGATCTAATCCATTTGTTGGTTCATCTAATATTAAAACTTTTGGTTTATGTAATAATGTTAGTGCTAACCCTAATCTTTGTTTCATTCCTAATGAATATTTTTTTACTTTTTCTTTTGCTCTATCTTTTAATCCCACTAACTCTAGTACTTCATCTATTCTTTTTGAATCTACATTTCTTAATCTTGCATGTAATTTCAAATTATCTAATCCTGACATATAATTATACATATCCGGATTTTCTACAATTGCTCCTATGTATTGCATTGCTTTTTCAAATTCTTTTTTATTGTCATATCCTTTTACTTTTATAATTCCTGAATCTTTTTCAATTAATCTTAATATCATTTTTATTGTTGTTGTTTTACCAGAACCATTTGGTCCAAGAAACCCATAGATTTCTCCTTCTTTTATTTCTAGACTAATATTATCTATTATTTTTCTTTTTCCATATGTTTTGGTAAGATTTTTTATCTCTAATACTGTATTAGCCATTTTTTTCACCCTTTCTTACATATAATTTTCTTTTTACATTATTATCATATCTGTAGAATTTCCTCTACCTGAATAAAAATCCAAATTTGAATATACTGTTTTCCATTCTCCATTTACTTTTTGTAAATTTATTTGATCACTATATGTATTTTGTGTATTATTTCTTGTTTTAGCATCTTCTTCTGTATCATCCTCATTTTCTAGATATTTTTCTGTCTTTGATAATTTTGATGCAAATGTTACTTGAACTTGGTCTCCATCAAATTCATATTTTGGTTTGTCTGTTATTGTTCTTGAAATATTTGTTACAATACTATTTTTACTAAAATTACCTTCTAATGTTGAAACTAATATTTGATATTGTAAATCAACTGCATCTTCATTATCTATCATTTGTTCACTTAATTTTGTTCTTAATTCTTCTTTATACTTATTTAATTCTGTATCTGTTATCTGTTGTGTTAATTTTTGATTTTCTTCTGGTAGCACAACATATTTATTTGTAAATTCTATATATTGCTCACATACTTTTTCTATTTCTTTTTTATCTAATTCTCTTTGCTTTTCTAAGTTTATTAAATATATAGAAAGCGCTACTAATACTATTACTGTTAATATAAATCCTTTATTTATTTTTCTTAA
>CALXJW010000072.1 GCA_944388725.1 uncultured Clostridia bacterium
TTGGCGGAGAGGGTGGGATTCGAACCCACGGTACGCTACAAACGCACGCCAATTTTCAAGACTGGTGCCATAAACCAACTCGACCACCTCTCCATATCTCAGCGACAGTAAATATATTAACACATTTTCCTGTCACTTGTCAATAGTTTTTTAAATTTTTTATTTGTTCACATAACCACTTTAATTGTTTATTAACTTTAGCATTCTTTCTAAATCTTCATTATTATTGTACTCAATTATTATTTTCCCTTTTCTTTTCCCTTGATCTAGCTTAACTTTTGTTCCAAAAAAGCCTTGAAATTTATCTTCAATATCCTCATATAAATATTTATATTTAGGATCCAATTTTTTTTCTTTTTTTGTTGTTCTATTTTTACTCTCGGCTTGTCTTACTGATTCTCCTCTTTCTATCATCCTTATTGCCACTTCATATTGACGTTTTTCGTCAGTAATCCCTGCTAATGCTTTACAATGTCCTTCTGTTAGTTTTCCCATTTTTACTAGTTCTATTACATCTGGAGCTAAATTTAATATTCTTACTGTGTTAGACACACTACTTCTACTTTTTCCTATTTTTTTTGATACTTCTTCTTGAGTCAAACCATACTTGTCCATTAGATTTCTTATTCCTAATGCTTTTTCATATGGATTTAGGTCTTCTCTTTGAATGTTTTCTATTAATGCTATTTCTTTATTTGTTTGTTCATCATTTTCTCTAATGATAGCGGGAATTTCTTCTAAGCCTGCCAATTTAGCAGCTCTCCATCTTCTTTCACCTGCAACTATACTAAAATATCCTTCTTGTTTAGAAACAACAATAGGTTGAATTACACCATATGTTTTTATTGAATCAGCTAATTCTTCCAAAGCTTCTTGATTAAAATTCTTTCTTGGTTGATCCCTATTAGGTTCAACTTCTGTTATTTTTAATGTTCTTAAGTTTTCATTGTTTATTTCTTCTGTTGCTGTATTTTCTATTGGACTACTTCCAAATAAAGCATCTAACCCTTTTCCTAAACCTGTCATTTTTGACATATTAATCAATCCCTTTCAATTTTGTTACTATTATTTTTTAATAATTCTTTTGCAAATTTTTCATAAGCTTTTGCCCCTTTTGATCTTGGATCATATATTGTTATTGGCATTCCATAGCTTGGTGCCTCGCTAAGCCTTACATTTCTAGGTATAACAGTTTTATAAACCTTATTTTCAAAATATTTTTTTACCTCTTTAACTACTTGATTTGATAAGTTAGTTCTCGCATCATACATTGTAAGCAATGCACCTTCAATCTCTAAATTTTTATTTAAATGTTTTTTAACTAAATTAACTGTATTTAATAGCTGCCCTAACCCTTCAAGCGCAAAATACTCACATTGCACAGGAATTAGTACACTATCTGATGCAGTAAAAGCATTTAATGTTATCAATCCTAAAGATGGTGGACAATCAATCAATATATAATCAAACTCATCTTTTATTACATCTAATTTTGTTTTTAATCTTTGTTCTCTTGACATCATAGAAACAAGTTCTACCTCGGCCCCAGCCAAACTAATGTTCGAAGGACAAACTTTCAAATTTTTCACAGCTGATTCTTGCACTACTTCTGACAATTCTACATCTCCCACAAGAATATCATATGTAGAATTTTCTATTTCTTTTGTTATTCCTAATCCACTAGTAGCATTCCCTTGCGGATCTGTATCTATCAATAAAACTTTTTTTCCTTTTTTAGCCAAAATGGTCCCTAGATTAACTGTTGTTGTGGTTTTTCCAACCCCACCTTTTTGATTTGCAATTGATATTACTTTTCCCATATTATCCCTCCAATATAAACAGTATAATAATAATATATAATATTTAAAAATATGTCAATGGATTTTAAAAAAATTCATAAACTTTTTTAATTTTAAAAATGCTCCACGTTTTCTCGTGGAGCATTGCTACTATTTAATTGGTTTTTTGTTTGGTATTCCTGCTTTTCTAGGATACGCATTTGTCGTTTTCTGTCGTTTCTCTATTATTATTATTGTTCTTCCTATATCTGTTTCAGGAAGATCAAAAGTATCTATTTTTTCTATTTTCCCTCCTAAAACATTTATAGCATTTTTTGCCTGGTTTATTTCTTCTTCTATATCAGAAGCTTTCATACATATACATTTACCTTGTATTTTTACTAATGGAACCAAATATTCTGATAATGTTGATAAATTTGCTACCGCTCTTGATGTTGCAATATCAAAACTTTCTCTATATTTTTTGTTTTGTCCAAAATCTTCTGCCCTAGAATGTATTACTTCTATATTTTTTAAATTTAATTCTTTTATTACTTCTTGTAGAAATAATAATCTTTTATTTAATGAATCTACTAAAACAATTTTATTATTCCCTAACATAATATTTAACGGGATTCCCGGAAAACCTGCTCCTGTACCGACATCTACTATTTTTTCATCTTCGTTTATGTATTTTAATATTGTTAGTGAATCAATAAAATGTTTTGTAATAATTTCTTCCAGTTCTACTATTGTTGTCAAATTTATTTTTTCATTCCACTCTATTAGTAATTTCATATATCTGTAAAATTTTTGTAATTGCTCCACACTAAAATGAATATTAATTTTATTTCCTTTTTCTTGCATCTTTTCAAAAAACTCTTTTTCTTCCATATTATTTTCCTTTCATTGTTTGTAAATAAACTAACAAGACAGATATATCTGCTGGAGATACTCCAGAAATTCTAGAAGCTTGACCTACAGATTGTGGTTTGTGCTTGTTTAATTTTTGTCTACCTTCTAAGCTTATTCCATTAATTTGCTCATAATCAAAGTTTTCTGGCAATAATTTCTTTTCTAATTTTTTAAATTTTTCCACTTGTGATTCTTGCATTTTAATGTATCCTTCATATTTTACTTGAATTTCTACTTCTTCTCTAACTTGTTCCGGTAATTTCGGCCTATTTTCGTCAATTGCTTCTAGTGAAGCATACGTCAATTCTGCCCTTTTTAATAATTCTGCTAACTTTGTTCCTGTTGTTATTTCTGATGTTTGATGTTCTGATAAAAATTTATTTACTTCATTTGTTGGTTTTATTGTTTTTTCTTTTAATCTTCTTATTTCTTCCTCTATTCTTTGTTTTTTTAACAAAAATTTATCATATCTTTCTTGAGATATTAGCCCAATATTATATCCTTTTTCTGTTAATCTTAAATCTGCATTATCTTGTCTTAAAAGTAACCTATACTCTGCCCTAGATGTCATCATTCTATATGGTTCATTTGTTCCTTTTGTAACTATATCATCTATTAATACACCTATATATCCCTCTGTCCTGTCTAAAATTAATGGCTCTTTACCTTTTATTTTTTGTGAAGCATTTATTCCTGCCATTAATCCTTGTGCCGCTGCTTCTTCGTATCCTGATGTTCCATTAGTTTGTCCTGCAAAAAACAAGCCTTCTACATGTTTATACTCTAAAGAAAGTTTTAAATCTGCTGGATCTATACAATCATATTCTATTGCATATGCTGGTCGTGTAAATTCTGCATTTTCTAGACCTGGAATAGTTCTATACATTGCTATTTGAACATCTTCTGGCAAAGAAGAACTCATCCCCTGTATATACATTTCATCTGTATCTATTCCAACAGGTTCAACAAACACTTGATGTCTTGGTTTATCTGCAAATCTTACAACTTTATCTTCTATTGAAGGACAATATCTTGGCCCTGTTCCTTCTATTACTCCCCCATATAAAGGAGATCTATGTAAATTTTCTCTAATAATTTTATGTGTTTCTGCAGTTGTATATGTTAAATAACAATCAACCTGCTCAAAATTTTTCATTTTATCTTCAAAAGAAAATGGTATTATGTCTACATCTCCTTTTTGTACTTCCATTTTAGAAAAATCTATACTTTTTTTATTTATTCTTGCTGGTGTTCCTGTTTTAAATCTTACTAATTTTACCCCTATCTTTTTCAATGATTCCGATAATTTATTTGCTGGAAATACGCCATCTGGACCACTTTCTTCTGTAAAATCCCCAATAAAGATTTTCCCTTTTAAATATGTCCCTGTTGCAACTATTACAGCTTTTACATTATATATTGCACCAACACTTGTTTCTATTGATTTTACACGGTTATTCTCTAGTTTTATGTCTACTATTTCAGCTTGTTTTAAATATAAATTTTCTTGCTTTTCTAATGTATGCTTCATTTCCATTTGATATCTTTTTCTATCTGCTTGTGCTCTTAAAGAATGCACTGCTGGTCCCTTTGATGTATTCAACATTTTTATTTGTATCATTGTTTTATCTATATTTTTTGCCATTTCCCCACCTAATGCATCTATTTCTCTTACTAAATGTCCTTTTGAACTTCCTCCTATATGTGGATTACATGGCATATTTGCAACAGCTTCTAAACTTATTGAAAAAACCAAGGTTTTCATTCCTAATCTAGCTGCAGCTAAACCTGCTTCACATCCTGCATGTCCTGCTCCTATTACTGCTATATCATAATCTCCTGCATAATAGCTCATTTATTTTTCCCTCTTTCTTATATTCAGTATTTTAAATATTTTTATATATAATGATTTCTCTTGAGAATCCTCTCATTTTAATTTTAACAACTTTAATCTCAAATTATATGCTTTGGATATAAAACTGCCTTATTTTGGATTTTCGCAATTATTTTCCTAGACAAAATTTTGAAAATATATCATTAATAATTTCTTCTGTTACAAATTCCCCTGTTATTTCACTCAAATTTTCTAAAACATCATTTATATATATAGTTATAATATCGATTGGCATATTTAATCTCATTTGTTCTTTTGCTTTTTTAATATTTGTAATTGCATTTGAGATTATATTTTTGTGCCTAATATTTGTAATTAATACTTCATTATCAAGATTAATTTTATTTAAATTAAACATTTCAGAAATTTTATCATATAATTCTTCTATCCCTTCTTTTGTTAATGCAGATATTTTTAAAATATTTTTTGTTACTTTTAATAACCTCTCATCATTTTCCCTTATTTCTGCATTTAAATCGCTTTTATTTAATAAAATAATTACATTTTTATTTTTAATAATATCCAATATTTCTATATCTTCTTTTGATAATTGTTTAGAACTATCAAATATAGCTATTACTAAATCTGCATTTTCTGCCTCTTCTTTAGATTTTGTTATTCCTATTTTCTCGACTTCATCTTTTGCTTCCCTTATTCCCGCAGTATCAACTAGTTTTAGTGGAATTCCATTTATCGTTACAAATTCTTCTATTGTATCTCTTGTTGTACCTTCTATATCTGTCACTATTGCTCTATTTTCTTTTAATATTGCATTTAACAATGAAGATTTGCCTGCATTGGGCTTCCCTATAATAACAGTCTGAATTCCATCTTTTATTATTTTCCCATTATCAAATGATTTTTCTAGTTTTAAAAGTCTTTTTTCAACATTATCTAGCATTGTTGTTAATTGCTTTTCTTCGACTTCTGGAACATCATATTCCGGATAATCAATAGTAACATCTATATTTGTTAAAACACTCATTATTTCTTTTTTAATATCTTTTATTTCTTTTGATAAAAAACCTTCTAATTGTTTTATTCCACTTTTGGCTTCTCTATCTGATTTAGCATTTATTACATCAATTACTGATTCGGCCTGCGCAAGATCAATTCTTCCATTTAAAAAAGCTCTTTTAGTAAATTCTCCTGGCTCTGCCAATTCTGCTCCATTTTTTAGACATATTTCTAATATTCTTTTTAAAATTATATTTCCACCATGTGTATTAATTTCACACATATTCTCTGTTGTATAACTTTTTGGTGCTTTAAAATATGAAACTAAAACTTCATCAATAATTTCTCCATCTTCAATTATATTTCCATATTTAATACTATAGCCTTTAATGTCTTCAATTCTTTGCTTATTTTTTGGAAAAAATATTTTGTCTAATATCTTAAAAGAATCTTCTCCACTCATTCTTATTATGCCTATTCCACCAATTCCAGGGGCAGTAGAAATTGAAACTATGGTACTCATTTATATATCCTCTCCTTTTATAACATATATATTTTATCAAATTAACATAAAAAAGTCAAAGCCCTTTAATCTTTTGATTAAAATCTGAACTTTGACTTCTGATTTTTTATTTTTTTGAAATTACTACTCTTCTTCTTGGTTCTTGTCCAATACTTCTTGTTTCTACTTTAGACCTATTTTGAAGAATACTGTGTATAACTTTTCTTTCATATGCTTGCATTGGCTCAAGTGTAATAGCTTTTCCTGTTTTTTCTACAATGCTTGCTTTTTTGATTGCTAAATTTTCTAAAGTTTTTACTCTTTTTTCTTTATATTTTTCTATATCAAGTCTTACAATAACCTTGTTTTCTGATACTTTATTTGCAATTGCTTTTAATATATTTTCTAATGCAAATAATGTTTCTCCTCTATAACCTATTAGGTTTCCTATGTTTTCACCTGTAATATTTATATATAAGCATTTTTCTTTGATTTCTACACAATATTGGGTTTCTGCTGATACCTTGTTTATAAAGCTTTCCAAAAACTTTTCAACTCTTTGTTTTGCTTGATTTAACTCTTGCTCTGTTGTTGTAATCTCAAGAACTTCTGGCTTTGGGGTTTCTTTTTCTTTGATTTCTACTTTTACTGTTTTGGGTGCTAATATATCAAAAAAACTTTTTTTGTTCTCTTCTAATATTTTTATTTCAACTAATTCTTTTGGTAAG
>CALXJW010000073.1 GCA_944388725.1 uncultured Clostridia bacterium
CATGCAATTTTTTATCTAACAAAAATATTTTAATTTTTTTCTTGAAAAACTATTGACAATTAATAGTTAGTCTATCTTTTTATAATTCTTCTGTTCTAAATAATAGATACCCTTCATACATATAACTATTATCTATTCCTTTCATATATACTTCTCTATCTTCTATTTTATCAGTTAAGCTTTGTTTCAATAATTCTTTTATTTCTAAATCTTTTATTGGACTACGTTCCATTGCAAGAAGATAATCTGTTTTATCTACTTTGCTCCAATCAACTACTAAATTTAATTCTTTTTTTAAAATTAAATCAAGCCATATTCTTGTACTTCTGCCATTTCCTTCTCTAAATGGATGTGCCACATTCATTTCAACATATTTTTCTATTATTTCTTCATAATTTGATTGTGGCATTTTTTCAATATTTTTAATTGCTTCTTCAAGATAAGTAAGTGATGTAAATCTAAAATTCCCTTTTGCTATATTTACATTTCTTAACTTTCCTGCAAATTCATATATTTCTCCAAATAAATATTTATGAATCTTTTTCAAAGATTCAAATGTTCCTGGTTCTAAAGTATTTAAATATCCATTTTCAAACATTTCTTTAGCGCGTTTTTTACTAATTCTTTCTTCTTCTCTTGCTAATTCTGCTTGGTCTGTGATATTCAGTTTATTTTCTAATATCATTTTTACCTCCTAGGTAATATATCATATTTTATTTTTATTATTTTGCATATTTTTAACATTCCTGTATATACTATTATTAAAAATTCTAAGAAAGGAATGATTTTTGTGAAAATAATTGATAAAATAACATTACTACTAGTAATAATAGGTGCTATAAATTGGTTACTAATCGGATTATTCAAATTCAATTTAGTAGATACACTTTTTGGTACTATGTCTATAATTAGTAGAATTGTATATATATTAGTTGGTATTTCAGGCTTATGGTGTATAAAAGCACTGTTTACTACTGATGAATAGAGTCTAGTAGAAATACTAGATTTTTCTATTCATAATATAAGTAAATTTTATCAAACATTTAATATTTTATGAAAATAGAAAACATATTAATCACTATTACTGTTATTTTTTAAACTATTATAAAAACTCCTCTTATATTCTTCTATTTTTTCATGATTTACAATACCAATTTTAAAAAGTATTTGCTCATTTTAAATTTTATATATAATATCTGTTTTTACTAAACTATCTTTACGTAGATTATTTTTCTCATCTTTTTCTAACAACTTATCAGCTTTAAATTTCAATTTGTTCAAATTAGATGATACAAGCATACCAAAATTCTCTATTGGAACAGCAGTATTATCTTGGTCTATTATTACAAAGAAATGATTATTTCCTATTTTCCATCAGAATAATAATATTCTCCAACAAAAACAATATCTCCAATTTCATAATGATTATATAATTCGCTTTCTTCATTTAATACATTTTCTATTTTACCTTTATGCCATTCTTCTTCCACAGGATATTCTTTAAATGCTTCTTCTAGATTTTTAACTTTTCCGTATTCATAAGCAGTTTTTAAAAAATTACTTAATTCTTTCTTCATAGAGTTAAATCCTTTCTTTATAAAATTATTGGCCTAATGGTCAGCAAGTGGTTTCATAGAACAATTTTATAAAATTCCTTGTTGTTTGAGTACTTTTTCCTATTTTTTCAAACTCTAAATATTGCTATTTTACAGCTATGCGAATAAATTTATTAAATTTCTTTAATCTTATTTAACTTTTTATAAACACTTTTTAATATTTCATATCTATAATAAATTATTTTTTTATAAAACTCTTTTCTAATAATTGACATACAACTTATTCCGTCTATAAAACTATTAATTTCATCTATATTAATTTTTTCAAATACTCTGTTAATCGCATTGTTACACTCTTTGTTTTTGGTACTTTTTATATATGTCATATAATTTATCTTTTTACCATTCTCTTTTATACATGAATAACAGTTTATGGCTAAATTTTTTAGTTCGGTTTCATTTATTTTTTCAATTTGATTATCTTCTAGCATTGGATTTAAACAAGAACCACAGTCATAAATTGGAGAAAATTTCGCACCATTGCTTCTTGCATTTACTAAAAGTCCCCAATTTCCATTGTGTCTATCTGTGTTTCCTATTAAACTATCAATTATAAACATATCCCAAAATTTTTCTTTTATATTGTCCATAATTACAAGATTTATTTGAGTTAAATTTTTTATTTCTTCTATTACTTCCATGATATCAGATAATTCTGTCTGAATTCTCTTATCAGGATTTACACTTAATACTAAATTTTCAAATTCATACAATACATGATTTCCGTCAGTAAAATCTTCACAAGCACATACTATTTTTTCTTTACCATTATATTTATATATACCTAATAATGTATTTTGAGTTTCAAATCCAATGATTTTAAATATATTACTACCAATATATTCTGAAAATGCATTATTTATATATGATATATCTTTATTCTTCTCTCTTATTGGGTCTGGAAATTTAACTAAATATCGTGTATTATCATAAATTAAAGTTTTCTTTTTTTCAGAACCCTTATAACTATTCAATTCTTCTGTTGCCTTTGAAAAATCTATCATATCGCACCTTCCTGTAAATTTTCTTTTATAAAATATATTATCTATATATCCTACTTATAATGTAAGTCTTCCTACTTAATTGCTTAATGGTCTAAAAGTGGTTTCATCGTTGGGAATAACAATACATCCCTAATTGAAGCACTATCTGTAAGTAGCATAACAAGTCTATCAATTCCTATTCCAAGTCCACCTGTTGGAGCCATACCATATTCAAGAGCATTTATATAATCTTCATCCATCATTCCTGCTTCATCATCACCGTTTTCTCTAGCTGCAATTTCTTCTTTAAATCTTTCATATTGATCAATTGGATCATTTAGTTCTGAGAATGCATTTCCATATTCTCTACCATCTATAAAGACTTCAAATCTTTCTGTTAATCTTGGGTCTTTTGCTGATTTTTTTGCAAGTGGTGAGATTTCTACTGGATAATCATATATAAATGTTGGTTGGACTATTGTTTTTTCAACATATTCATCAAAGAATAAACTGATTATATTTCCTCTTGTTTCTTTTCCTTGTGGAATTTCTATATTTCTTTCTTTAGCAACTTTGATTGCTTCTTCATCACTGTTTATTGTATTAAAATCTACTCCACAAGCTTCTTTAATACTATCTATCATTGTTATTCTTTTCCATTTTCCACCTAAATCAATTTCTTTTCCTTGATAATTAATTTTTAATGTTCCACATACTTTCATAGCACATTTTTGGAATAATTCTTGTGTTATATCCATCATGTCATTATAGTCTTGATATGCAGAATATAATTCTATTGATGTAAATTCTGGATTATGTCTTATATCCATTCCTTCATTTCTGAATATTCTTCCTATTTCATATACTTTGTCATATCCACCAACAATTAATCTTTTTAAGTTTAATTCTGTTGCTATTCTTAAATACATATCTATATCTAATGTATTGTGATGTGTTATAAATGGTCTTGCTGTTGCTCCTCCTGATATTGTATTTAATACAGGTGTTTCAACTTCTAAATATTCTTTTTCATCTAATACTTTTCTTATCTCACTAATTATTTGACTTCTTTTTCTAAATGTTTCTTTTACTTCTGGATTCATTATTAAATCTACATATCTTTGTCTATATCTTAAATCTACATCTTTTAATCCATGGAATTTTTCTGGTAATGGTCTTAATGATTTTGAAAGTAATGTTACTTCTTTAGCATGTACAGAAATTTCTTCTGTTCTTGTTTTGAATACAAAGCCTGTTATTCCTATTATGTCTCCAATATCCCATGTTTTAAACGCTTTATAATTTTCTTCTCCTAAATCATTTATACTTACATAACTTTGAATTTTTTCATCACTGTCTAGTATTGTGCAAAATGATGCTTTCCCCATTATTCTTTTTGCTATTATTCTTCCTGCAACTGTTACATCTTTTTGTTCAAATTGCTCATAATTTGCTTTTATTTCTCCTGCTGAATTTGTTCTATTAAATTTTGTTATTTCAAATGGATTTTTTCCTTGTTCTTGTAATTCTTTTAATTTTTCTTTTCTTATTTGTATTAAATGATTCTCATCTAACTCTAATTCTTGATTTTGATTGTTGTTTTCTTGCATATTTATCTCTCCTTTTTGTTTTTTAACAATTATAACATTGTTATTTTACCACAAAAGCTTTATAATTTCAATTATTTGAAGCATTTTTGATTAATTTATACTGTTTCTATATATTTTTCTAATATTATTCTCAAAAAATTCCATGGACCTGTTTTCGTTGTTAATCCTTCATAGCTATTTGAAATCCTTTTTAATAATTCATCTTTCGAAAAATATCTTACTTCTGATACTTCTTCTTTTTGTAAAACTATATCTGACATATCTATATTTTTAGTAATTAAATAGCATTCATTATAGTGTTTATTTATGATATCCCCTTGTTCATTTATTGATGTAGATCCAACTAAATATTTAATATCATTATCATTAATTTCAATTCCTAATTCTTCTTTACACTCTCTTATTAAAGCTTGTCTACCAAATTCTCCTGTTTTAACATGTCCTCCAACAGTTACATCCCACATATTGGGCCATAGTTTCTTATTATCACTTCTTCTTTGTAATAATATATCTCCTTCATCATTTATGATAAAAGCATATACTGCTCTATGCCATAATCCTTTTTTATGACATTCTTCCCTAGTAGCAATTTTTCCTGTAAATTCTCCTAATTCATTTAAGACATCAAATTTCTCTTCCATCTTCCCTCCGTTAAAATAATTTCATAATTATTTATATAATATTAAAACCAGTATGTACTTAATTGAGTATATACCAGTTTTATAAAATATATTTATAATATTTTGGAGCTTCCAACGGGAATTGAACCCGTGACCTCAGCCTTACCAAGGCTGCACTCTACCTACTGAGCTATGGAAGCACTAACTTTAGGTATTATATTATAATTTATAATTAAAATCAAGCATTATAAAAAATAAATAATAGTTTTGACATAAATTCAAAACCATTATTTACATTAAAATATATTTTCCAAACTAAACGAATTTTTTTTCTGAATATGCTCTAATACAAATATACTTTTTTGTAATTCAGAACTAGCAGAAGAATAGTCTTCTGAATCTATATAACTCTTCATTGTAACAAGTGCAGTATCAACCTTTTCCAACTCATCATGTTCTATATAAAAAGCAAGATTATTATGAGCTTTTTTCCATTCTTTTTCAGCATTATTTAATTTTTCTTCTATCTGTTTAGAATCATTTTTAGATATTTCTTGTTGTAACTCATTTAATCTTTGTGTAGTTTCAGATATCGTTGTTTTTGTATAATTTTGAGTATATAAATCTAATACAACTATTGTTATAATTATAATTACAGATATAGTTAACTCTTTTATCATTTTTTATCACCTTTCTTTTCTAAGGCTTGGCAAAAAAATTGGTTATCACCATCTATTGTGACAATAAGAGCTTCTTCTGGGCTAATACCAAATTTTCTTGTTTGTTTTCTTAACCATTCATAATTTTTCCCTATTTTTTCTAAATTTTTATACATTACTCTTCCGTCAACAACTAAATCATATGGAATCCCTTCATATTTTGGTTCTAAATTAAAATCTTCTGGAGTTGTCGTTCTTTTATTAGGCTTTGGCATAACTGTTATTTGTCCACTTGTTTCTAATATTGCATATTCAACATCACCAATATTAAAAATGTTATTGTCTCTTAATCTTTCTTCTAATTCGTTAATTGTAAATCTCTCTTTTTTTAATAATTTTTCATCTATTTTTCCTCTAAAAATTAAAATAGATGGTTTTCCACAAATTATCTCTCTTGCTTTCGTACTTTTTATATTTATCATAGATATCACTAAGTGCATAACCAATAACCCCAAAATCGGCATTATTCCATTAGATATTGGTATTCCAGTTTCAGCCATTGGTGTTGCTGCTAAATCCGCTATCATTATTGATATTGCTAATTCAAATGGTTGTAATTGTCCAATTTCTCTTTTTCCCATTAATCTCATTACTATTAATACAATTATGTATAAAACTATTGATCTAAAAAAAGTTATTAACATTACTTTCCTCCATATTTTTTATATTATTTTTTCACTTTTTTACTTAATTATACTTTTTTTGAATAATTAATTTTTTGTTGTAAATAATATTGATATAACCTTGAAAAAAAACGACAATGTCGATTCAATTTAATTATAAATAATAAGGAGGTTTTGATATGTCAAATACTCAAAGTAATAGTGCAACAGGTACTTCTACAGTTTGGCAAATTGTTGGTAGATTAATAACAGCTGCTATAGTTTTAGCAATTACAGCATTTTTTACACCAGGTTTTTCTATAAACAATATTTGGGCTTTAGCTCTTGCTGCAATTGTTTTAAGTATTATGGATTACTTAATTATTAAATTTACAGGCTTACATGCAAGTCCATTTGGTAAAGGTTTTGTTGGATTTGCTTTAGCAGCAATTACTTTATATCTTACTCAATTCTTTGTTGCTGGTTATTCAATTTCTTGGATGGCTGCAATTATAGGTGCTTTAATCTATGGTGTTGTTGCATACTTTATGCCTGGAACACAAGAAATGTAAAAAAA
>CALXJW010000074.1 GCA_944388725.1 uncultured Clostridia bacterium
GATTTTTATATCATTTTAGTACTTTGAAAATTTTTTTCATGTCTTTATCCTGGCATTTTTTGTTTATTTATTTAAGTTTTTAACTTATATGTACCTGTTGAAAATCATATAAAACTATGATATAATGCCATTATTATGGATTTTTCATAACAATTGAATATTAACTCTATCTTAAGGAGGAATGAGTATGAAACGGTATAAGGACACAATGAGTATTGAGTGGTATGACAGCGAAAGGAAAGTTACATGGACTGTTGAACTTTCTGCCGAAGGAATAATTGAGCAGATTATCTTCAACCAATTTAATGGTCGATGACTACACGTGTATACGAGAAATCCATCGTCCCAAGAGTTTTTGCTGAGCGAAAAAATATTGCAGGATACATTTGAATCTGTTCTTAATTCTGATGTCCAAACGATTGGACAATTTGTCAAAATTCTCTCTGGCAAAGATGCCACTTCATTTGAATCCGCTATCCAAAGCAAGATTGATTGGTACAATAATCTTTTAGCCAATCTTAAACGGACTTAACATTTCATACAACAACCCAGAGTGCCATAGGAAAATAATTATACTCCTGTGGTACTTTGGTATTTATAATAATATTACAAATAGTTTATTTATACAAGATTGAAAATAAAAATTTATTTTAATTCATTGTTATAAATTTATTGTTGTGTACGCCAGTCTTTATAGTAGGTCACAAAAATTAATTATAAAACTATTTAACACAATTCTCTAATAATTTTATCTTTCTTTCTGTACTTGTATCAATTTCTGCTTCTATTCCAATAGGTATAACTGTCTTTGTTTCTATATGCCCAAATGTTTCTGACTTTATAATTGGAAATTTGTATTCGTCTTTTATTGTATCTAACAAAATATCTTCTAATCTTATACCACTTTCATGTGTATAATTTCCAATCCATATTCCTTTTATTTTTTCAAAAACATCATTTTGTTTTAAATAATATAAATAATTACTAACTAATGCTGGTCCAGTTTCAAGCCCTAATTCTTCTAAAAACAAAATCTTATCAGTAAAATCTATAGAATATTTTCCAGAAACCAACCCTCTAGTTAAGCTTAAATTTCCACCTATTAGTTTTCCTTTTGCTTTTCCGCTTCTTATTGTAATATATTTATCACTTGCTATTCCTAACTCTATACTTCCATCTACAAATCTTTTTAAAGCTTCTTTTAAACTATAATCAGTTTCATCTGTTGCTATTGTTTTAAAATTTGTTCCGCTAAAAGTTACTAATCCTGTTTTTTCTGTAATTATATTTGTAATTGATATTATATCACTATATCCACAAATTATTTTTGGATTTTGCTTTATTTGTTCATAATTTATATATTCAAATAAAGAATTACTATTTTCTCCAGCTTTTGCACACCATATCATTTTTACTTCGTTATCCATAAACATTTCATTTAAGTCTTCTGCTTTTTCTTCTGCTGTTGCACTATATTTATTTGTATTTGAAAATAAATTTTTAGAATATTTTACTTTATAACCTAATTTTTCTATAATCTGTCTTGCTTTTTCTATTTCTTCTATATTTTCATTTATAATTGGATTAGATGGTGCAATTATTCCTATTGTATCTCCTTTTTTTAATTTATTTGGTATTATCATAATTTTCTCCTTACTTTAATCCGATTAATGCTGTACATAATCCGTATTGCTCTCCTTCAGCCCTATATGAATGTATTAAATCTGAATTACATACACTACATATTCCTGAATCTATAATATTTTCTTCTTTTAATCCTTCTCTTTGTAATATTATTTTGTTTATTTCTACTGTATCTATTAACCATTTATCTGTATTTTCTTTTTTTATAATTACTTGTTCTATTTCTTTTAAATCTTTAAATTCGTTATAAAATAATTGTTCAACATCTTCTCTTACTTCAAAATGACATTTTCTAATACTTGGACATATACAACATATAATATCTTGTGGATTGCAATTATATTCTTGCTTCATTTTTCTTACTGTTTCTATAGAAATTCTTTGTAATGTTCCTTTCCAACCAGAGTGTGTATTTGCGATAACTTTTTTTACTGGATCAAAAAACAATAATAATATACAATCTGCATTTGTTGTTGCAAGTGTAAGTCCTTTTTTATTTGTAACTAGTCCATCTGTTAAATCATATTGTTCTAAATTAAAATCAGGAATATTAACGTTAATCTTTTTATCTACTTTTTGTATATTTTTTGTATGTGCTTGATTTGGTTTAATAATGTTTTCATAATTCAAACATATACTATCTGCTAATTCTTTATAACAATCATTTGCCTTTTCTTCTTCCTCTTTTGTTAATGGTTCTTTATCTTTGGCTCTAGCTGTTCTAAAATTTTTATCTATTCCCAAGCTATATGCATGAGTTATAACATCACTATATTCCAACAATTTTCTAAATTGTAAGTATTGAATTCCATCTTTATTTATTTGAATTACATTTTCATTTGATAAATCTTTCATTTATATTTTCCTCCTTCAAATATAATCCCCTTAATTTTCATTTTTTATTTTAGATAATATTTCTTCTTTACTTTTTTTATCAATATAATTATATTTATTTTCACATCCACCCATGTTAAATGAACATATACTCTTATAATCACAATATGAACAAGGAGTTTTTTTGTTTTTATAAAATGGTTTTAATTCTATATTTCCTTCTAACATTTCTTTTGCTATTTGCTTAATGATTTTGTACATATATTTTTGCAAATCCTCAAATTGTTCTTTTGTTACACCACTTGTCCTTTTTTCGCTTAAATTTCCGTCTTTATCTATATATGCTGGAACTAAATTTGAAAATCCTTTTTCTAGATTTTTGTCATGTAATTTCACAACTTTTATATCAGCTAAAATAAGTCCTTTCATTTTAAAGTTTTCTCTTATTTTATCTTCTATTTCTTCTAATTCCATTCTTTTATCTGCTTTTACCATTTGCTCTATCATACTAAAATATAATATTCCTGCTGGCATAATATCTTCTTCTTTACATACTGCATCTAAATATGTTAATAATTGTATTTGTAGCCCTGCATATACTTCATTTAAATCTATATTTTTTATAGAAGATTTATAATCTATTATTCTTAAATATTTTCCATCTTCTCCTTGTGCTGTATCTATTCTATCTATTTTTCCTGTAATTTCAACTTTTTTACCATTATCTAATGTTAATTTTATTGGTTTGTATTTCCCTTTTTCATCAAATTCTAATTCTGTTCCAAACACTTCAAATCTACTTTGTACCAATGTTTCTATTATATATTTTAAAGCTTTTTTTATTATTTTTTTTAATCTTGCTACTAATGCTCTATATTTTGCTGTTGATGTAAATATATAATTTTTATTTTCACTTAATTTTTTTTCTATTATTTTATCTATAATTTCAGATAGCTTTTCTTCTGTTACTTGAGCAATTTCAATTTGTTCTTTTTTTATTTCTTCAAAAAACTCATCTACCACTTCATGTATAAATGTTCCTGTATTTAAAGTTTTTACTTTTAGTTCTTCTCTTTCTTTAATTTTTAATCCATATTGTAAAAAATATGAGAAAGGGCATCTTTTATATTGCTCTAATTTTGATATACTTGTTTGTAGAGTATTACCATATAATCTATCTATATTTTCTTTTTCTATCTTCTCTGGAATGTTTGAATATTCTAGCCCTTTCAAATTTTGTTTTAGCTTTTCTTTCCATTCAACATCTTCATTGTAGTAATTATAAATATAATACCATATTTTTTCTATATCTTCGTTTTCTTTTAATTTACTAATATTTTTTATTAATTCTTCATAAGTAGTTTTTTCATTTAAAATTTCATCTTTTGATTCAATTACATCACTTTCTTCTTTTATGTCTGAATACATTTTTTTAATTTTAGAAATCAACATTGATGGTCTTAATGATTTGCCTTGCATATCTGATGAACAATATGATAAATATAATTTTTCTTCTGCTGTTGAAAATGTTTTATATATATTAAAATTATCTTCATATAGATTTTCTATTGTTCCTTTTGCAAGTTCTATTCCATCTTGTTTTAATATTTCTCTATCTTCATCATTTAAAAATCCTTCATCTTTATTAATACTTGGGAATATACCATCATTTATTCCTATTACAAATACTGCTTTCACTTTATGGCTTCTTGATCTATCTACATCTCCCATAATTACTTGATCTTGTGTTCCTGGTATTTTTGTAAGATTTTTATTTTTTAAGCCCACCTTTAATATTTGCATATATTTATCTATTGTAATATTATCTTGTTTAAACACTAACACTATTTCATCTAACAATTCTATTACAGTTTGTATACTACTTATATATTCATTTATAAGGTCGATTTGTCCTAATTTATTTAATTCTTCTATTTTTAGATTTACTTTATCTTCTACTTTTTGCTCTATCAAAAATTGATAGATTAGTTTCGAAATATTTTCTGCTGTTCTATTTTGATCTATTTCCTTTTTTAATTCCATTAATGGATTTATAATTTGTTTTCTTAATTCTTCCATTCTTGTTGTTTCTGCTTTTTGCTTTTCATCATTATTACCATATGCGAATTCTTTTTTCCATTTATTCTGTTTTATTCCCCATTTTAAACAATAGTTTTCAAATTTAAATATATCATCCTGTTCAATTTCTAAGAAACCTGTTTTTATATAATTGATTACTGATTCAAATGACCAATTTTTTGTATATATCTCTAATATTGATAATACGAATTGTATTATAATATTTTGATTTAAATCTCTATTTTCGTCTATAAAAATTGGTATATCATATTTATTAAATATTGCTCTTGCTAAACTAGAATAGTTTTCGATATTTTTAGTGATTATTGATATATCTTTATATCTGTAATCTTCTTCTCTTACTAATTTCAATATTGTTTTTGCAACTTGTTCTATTTCTGAATATTGGTTTTTAGCTAAAAACAATTGTATATCTTTTACTTTTTTTTCATATTTTGAGTATCTGTTTTCATATAAATATTTTTCTAAGTATTTTAGTTCTTCACTTTTAAATCTATATGTTTCTTCTAATTTTACTTCTTCTATTTTTATATTGTTTTCTTTTGCTATTTCTAAAATTTTATTTACTGTTATTTGATTTGAATAAAAAATATCTGTATCTGCATTTTTCAAGCTGCTTAAATCATCTGTGCAAATAGTTATTGTAACTTTTTTTGCAATTTTAAGTAATTTTTTTATTATTTCATATTCTTGGCTTGTAAATCCTGCAAATTCATCTATATATATTATACTATCTTTAAACATATCTGTTTGATCTATTTTCTCTGCTAATATAGATAATAAATCTGTTTCATCTATATATTTTCCATTTATATGTTTTTCAAATTTTTCATATATATTATAGATATCTTGTAATTTATTTTTCAAATAATTGTCTTGTTGTTTTTCTATTTCTTGTTTTAATTGTTCTAATTTTATTCCATGTTTTTTTAATTCTGTTATTGCATTTCCTAATATTTCTATATTTTCATCTGTTTTACCTAAAAACTTCAAATTGTTTTTTTGTTCATTTAATATAGAATATATTAACATTGCTTTTCCACATTTTGTTAAGTTTTGTGTATTTCCACCTGTTTCTTGTATAACTCTATATGCCATTCTACTTAATGTAACTACTTCTGCATTTAATACTGATGTATTATTAATACATTCCATCAGTTTCTTTTCTGCAGTAAAAGAAAATTGTTCAGGTGTTATAATTATTATTTTATCTTCATTTTTTAAATTTTGAGCAATTTCATTATAGCAATATTCACTTTTTCCTGTTCCTGCTCTACCATATACTATTTGCAAGCTCATATGTGAACCTCCTATTTTACTTTTTATATTCTATAATATTTTGTTTGTTTTTTCAATTATTTTGTGAATAATAAAAAAAATACTGTAAAAACTAATAAAAATTTTACCAAGGAGATATTTTTTACCAAAAGCATATCATTTTGAGAAAAACTCAAAGAAAGGATTACATATGGAAAACACAAAAATTGGAAATAAAGAAGCTATTGCTTTATTAATTACAATTACTTTTAACCACTTAATCTTAAATGTTACAAAAGCTATTATTGATTATACTTCTTCCGCTTCTTTATTAAATATTTTATATATAAGTATTATAACTATTATTTTTACGTGTATTATTTGTAATTTACTAAATAAATTCCCAACATTTGATTTAATTGATATTTCAAATTATTTAGGTGGAAAATTACTAAAATGGATTATTGGATTATTATTTATTGCTTATTTCACATTCTTTTCTGGGATATTATTACATTTATTTTCTGCCTTTTTACAAATAGCCTATTTCCCATATACAAGAATATTTTTTATAATAGCTTTATTCTTAATAGCAACTTTAATTTGCTGTAGATTAAAATATAATGCTATTTATAGAAGTGCTTTAATACTTTTACCCGCTATAATTGTTAGTACAATTTTTTTATTTTTATCTAATATGAATTTTTATAATATTGATAAAATATATCCTATTTGGGGTTATGGAATAAATGTAACTTTTTTATCTGGTATATGTAATATGTTTGTTTTTCAAGCTTTAGCCTATATATACTTTATGCCTCCTATACTAAAAAATCCTGAACAAACCAAAAAAATTGCAACAA
>CALXJW010000075.1 GCA_944388725.1 uncultured Clostridia bacterium
CTTACATTTGATTCGGGATATGAAGCAGGATATACAGAAAAAATACTAGAAACATTAAAGCAAAATGATGTAAAGGCAACTTTTTTTATAACATCACATTATTTAAATACAGCATCAGAATTAGTAGAAAAAATGATTTCAGAGGGACATATAATAGGAAATCATACAGTTAATCATAAAAGTATGCCAAGTATTACTAATGAAGAAATAGAAAAAGAAGTAATGCAATTACATCAAGCAGTATATGAAAAATTTAATTATGAAATGAAATACATAAGACCACCAAAAGGAGAATTTAATGAAAGAACACTAAAAAAATGTGAACAATTAGGTTATAAAACAGTAATGTGGAGTTTTGCATATTGCGACTGGGATGAAAAGAAACAACCAACCATAGAAGAAGCAAAAACAAAAATATTAGAAAACTTACATCCGGGTGAAATAATGTTATTACACTCAAATTCACAAACTAATTCAGAAGTTTTAGACACAATCATAAAAGAAGCTAAAAATCAGGGATATGAGTTTAAAAATTTAAATGAATTTAAATAAAGAAGGAATGAAGATGAGAAAAAGAAAAATAAATAAGTTAGAAAGAATATTAGAAATTCCTCAAGAAGTATATTCTAATATTCCTAAATTAACTATAACGGGATTTAATGAAATGATTTTAGAAAACTATAAAGGAATATTAGAGTATGAAGAAACATATACAAGTATTAGTACACACATTGGAATTGTTAATATAAAAGGTTATAATTTGAACTTAGAAAAAATGACAAATGATGATATAAAAATAATAGGCAAAATAGAAAATATAGAATTAGAAAGATTAGAAGATTGATGGGGATGATTAAATGTTTATTAAGATATTACTTAAATACATATTAGGATATGTAAGAATAACAGTAGAAGGATATTATATAGAAAGATTTATAAATATATGTACAACAAGTAAAATCTTAATATGGAATTTAAAAAGAGAGAATGATGTTAGTCTACACTTAAATATAGGGATAAAAGATTTTTATGAAGCAATTAAAATTGCTAAAAAATTAAAATGTAAAATAAAAATTACTAAAAAAAGAGGAATTCCATTTATAATAAACAGATATAGAAAAAGAAAAATATTTGTAATATTATTAATAACCATATCAATATTAATTTACATAAGTACAGGATATGTTTGGAATGTTGAAATACAAGTAGAAGATAATTACGAAATATCTAATATAAAAGAAGATTTAAAAGAAGCTGGTTTAATAATAGGAATGAAAAAAGGAGACATACAAACAGAGGAAATAACAAATAGAATAAGATTAAAAAGGTCAGATATTTCATGGATAGGAATTGAATTAAAAGGAACAAATGCAATAGTAAAGATAGTAAAAGCAAAAGAAGCACCAGAAATAATAAATGAAGATGAATATACAAATATTGTTGCGACTAAAGATGGAATTATAACAAATATTGTTGCTCAAAACGGAACATTACAAGTAAAAAATGGAGATAGTGTACAAAAAGGACAGATATTAATAAAAGGAGAAATGGAAGGGAAATATACTGGAGTAAGATATGTTCATAGTTTAGGTGAAGTAGAAGCAATAGTAAAATATGAAAAAACAGAAAAATTTTATTATAAAAAAGAAGAAAATGTCAGAACAGGAAAAAAAGAAGAAAAATATAAAATAAAATTAAATAATTTTCAAATAAATTTCTATAAAACTCTTTCAAATTTTAAAATTTATGATACAATAGAAGAAAATAAAAATATAAAAATATTTTCAAATATCTATTTACCTATTTCCGTAGTAAAAATAACAAATTATGAAGTAGAAAAAATTAGCAATACATATAGTTTAGAAGATGCAGTAAAAATTGGAACAGAAAAATTAGAAAAAGAAATAGAAGCGGAAATTGATAAAAGTAATACAATTCTTCGGCAAAACAGTAGACTTTAAAGAAAATGAAGAATATGTTGAAGTAACAGTGATATATGAAGTAATAGAAAATATAGGAATGCAGGAAAAGATAGAAGAAATAGTAGAGCATACAGAAGAAATACAAGAACCTGCCTATTAGAAATTAGAGAGGTGTAATTATGGAAGAGAAAAGTTTAAGAGTTGTAGGAACAGACAAAACATTTTTTAACAAAATAACAAATACATTAACGAAAATTTTAATACCAACACAAATTGGAATAAATGGTATGAGAATATCATTAAAAAGAAATGCATTAATAAAAGCATTCGAAATATCAGAAGAAGAAAATGATATCAGTAAAAAAGATATAGTGGATAAAAAATATGAAGATGCATATACTGCTTATCTGGAAGCATTAGATAAATATGTATTAGATACAATTTATAAAAAAGTAAAAAATGAAACTGCAACAAAATTTGAAAGTATGGCATTATCTCAATATTACGGAATAATACAATTAAAGAAAAACGAATATGTAGAATATAAATATAGAAAACAAAAATATTTACTAGAATTAGATAAAGAAACAGTTTTCAATACTGCAAAAGAAAAAGTTATAGAAAAATACAAAAGATTTTATATATCAAAACAAGACACATTATATAAAGGAATATTGAAAAATTATTCTATAAAACTAGCAGACAATACTAATATATATGACTCAACAAAAGAATGGATATATATAAAAATATTTGAAACATTAGAAGATTATATAAAAAATATATTACCAACAAAAATATCTGAAAAAAAATATGAAAATATAGTAAAAGAATATGAAAAATATGAAAAATTTTCAGTAGGAAAACTAGATGCTAGAGACAATATTGAAAAAAATATGATATTATTAGGAATAAGTAGAAACTTATTTACACATAGTTTACCATTAGTGGTAGCAGAGCAATGTTATATGAAATTATTAAAAGATGCTAGATGTTTAGTACAAGATACTAAAATTGCAGCTAAAAGGGATAAAGCATTTACTATGTTAATGAATTTAATAGAAGACTATAATATCAGATTATTATCAACTAAAGTATACTGGGATAATTCAATAAACAGAGAAAGTTTTAAAAGTTTTTACGATAAGTATAAAATTATAGAAAAACTAAAAGAAACAGATTTTATAGAATATATAAAACAAAAAGAAATATTATTTATCAGAGAAGATATGAAAAAATTAAATAATGAAAAAACAGATTATAGCCAATTAATAAAATATTACAAGAGAAAGTTAGTAGATTATGAAGTAATGAAAGAAATTAGAAATAAAATATCTAAAACAGGAAAGTACATAAGATATAAAAATAATGCAGGAATAAAAGAAGTAATAAGTGCCTAATTGAAAGGGAAAGAGTATGTATCAAATAGAATTTTTAGATATAGAAGAAAAGATAGAATATGAAAAAATAATAAAAAAAGTAATAGAACAATGCTTTAAAGAAGAAAAATTACAAAATTCCAAATTGTATATAAGCATAACATTAACAACACCAAATCAAATACAAAAAATAAATAAAGAATATAGAAATATAGATAAAGAAACAGATGTACTATCATTTCCAATGTTCGAAAAAAATGAGATAGAAGAAAAGATAAAAGAAAATAATTTTGAACATGAAGATGTACTAGGTGATATAGTAATATCAATTGATAAAGTAAAAAGACAAGCTGTTGAATATGGACACAGTTTTGAAAGAGAATTGGCATATATGCTTGTACATGGATTTTATCATTTAATGGGATATGACCATATAAAAGAAGAAGATAAAATTATAATGAGACCAAAAGAAGAAAAAGTCTTAGCAGATTTGGGAATTGGAAGGAATGAAATGAATGAAGAATAAAGATGTAATAATATTAATATCTGTTTTGGCAGTTTTAGTGATTGTTGCAGGAGGAATACTGATATATAAAATAATTACACATAAAAATAATAATACAGTAGAAACAGGAGAAGTGACAGGAACCAATACAGAAGATAATGATGATGCCTTAGTTGTGTCGGAAAAAAAAGTACAAATATTTAATGGAGATGATAGACCAATTGCAGTAATGATTGATAATCATTCTGGTGCTTGGCCACAAGCTAATCTAAATCAAGCATATTTAGTATATGAAATAGTTGTTGAAGGTGGAGAAACCAGACTAATGGCATTGTTTAAAGGTAAAGATTTAGACAAAATTGGACCTGTCAGAAGTTCAAGACATTATTTTTTAGATTATGCACTAGAAAATGATGCAATATATGTACATTATGGATGGAGTCCACAAGCACAAAGCGATATTTCAAAATATGGAGTTAATAATATAAATGGTATTACAGAAAGTTCATCAAGTTTTTGGAGAGTAAAAGATAAATCAGCACCACATAATGTTTTAACAAGTACAGCAAAAATATTACAAATAGCAGAAAGAAAAAATTATGCTACTACATCTAAAAAAGAAAGTGTGTTAAATTATGTTGCAGATGAATTTGAATTAAATTCAAAAGATGCAATAACTGCTACAGAGGTTACAATACCTCATTCAACATTACAAACAGTAAAATACGAATATGATTCAGAAACAAAAACATATATAAGATATGCAAGAGGAAAACTTCAAAAAGATTATGTAACAGGAAATCCCATTACTACAAAAAATATAATTATTACGTTTTGTGATAATTATGAGTTAGAAGATTCAGAAAATAAAGGTAGACAAGGATTAAAAAACATAGGAGCATTTGATGGATATTATATTACAAATGGTAAAGCAATAGAAATAAAATGTACAAAAACAGCGAGAGATGAGCAAACAGTTTATAAAGATTTACAAGGAAATGAAATAAATATTAATGATGGAAATACATTTATAAATATTTGTCCAACAGATGCTAAAGTTGAAATTTTACCAGGAGAAACAGTTAATGCTGAAACGACTAATAATACTACTGTATAAAGAACAAAATTTAAATTTTGTTCTTTTTTAGGGTAAAATATGGAAAAAAATTATAAAAATAGTGTAAATTTTGAAAAAAAGTGATATAATATTAACGTTAAAAAAGACAAAAGGAGGAATTTATATGAATACAAATAAAAAAGTTGTATTAGTAGGAGCAGGATTTGTAGGAATGAGTATGGCTTATTCTTTGTTAAATCAAGGAGGTGTAGATGAGCTAGTATTAATCGATGTAAACAAAGATAAGACAATTGGAGAAGAAATGGATTTGGCTCATGGTTTACCATATGCACCAAATAAAATGAAAATAAAAGCAGGAGATTATGATGAATGTAAAGATGCTAATATAGTAGTAATAACAGCAGGATTAGCTCAAAAACCAGGACAATCAAGATTAGAGCTTGCAGTTGCAAATGCTAAAATAATGAAAAGTATTACAGAAAGCGTTATGGCAAATGGATTTAATGGAGTATTTATAGTAGCAAGTAATCCAGTAGATTTAATGACATATGTAGTAGCAGAAGTATCTGGAATGCCAAAATCAAAAGTAATTGGTTCAGGTACTGTATTAGATACAGCAAGATTAAGATATTTAATTGCAGAATATTTAAAAGTATCTAGCAAAAATGTTCATGCATATATATTAGGAGAACATGGTGATTCTTCTCTAGTTCCATGGGAACATTCTTATGTTGGATGCAAAAAAATTATAGATATAATGAAAGATAATAATCATCCAATGGAAGATTTAAAAAAGATACATGATGGTGTATGGCAAGCAGCTTATGAAATAATAGAAAAGAAAAAGGCAACATATTATGGAATCGGTATGGCTTTAAATAGATTAATAAAAGCTGTATTAAATGATGAGAATTCAATACTTACTGTTTCAACATATCAAAATAACGAATATGGACAAGAAGGAATGTATATAGGAGTTCCTGCAATAATAAATAAGAATGGTGTAAAAGAAATATTACAATTAAAATTAAATAAAGAAGATCAAGAAAAATTCAATCATAGTTGTGAAATTATGAAAGAAAATATAGAAAAAGAAATAAAACCTGTTATAAATGAATAAGAAAATTCCAACAATAGTTGGAATTTTTATTATGTTAAATACTTTATTTTTACACAATGATGTGATATAATCAACACGAAAAAATAGTTTTGTATTTAGAAGGAGGAAATTATGCAAGTAAGTAAAGAAGAAATATTGCATATAGCAAATTTAGCACAACTAACATTAGAAGAAAATGAAATAGAAAAATATCAAACAAATTTAGAAGAAATATTAAATTTTGCAAATATAGTAAATAATGTGCCAGTAGAAGGATTAGATGTTACAATAGGAGCAAATGAAGCAAAAAATGTATTTAGAAAAGATGAGGTAAAAGTATTTGAAGATGTTGATAGCTTATTACAAAATGCACCAACACAAGAACAACACATGTTTAAAATACCAAAAGTAATAAATTAGGAGGAGAGTAAATGGATATCACAGAATTAACAGTACACGAATTGCAAGAAAAATTAAAAAATAAAGAATTAACAGTAACAGAAATAATAAAAGCTTATACTGACAGAATAAAAGAAAAAGAACCAGATGTGCAAGCATTTATAACAGAATTAACAGAACAAGGAATTAAGCAAGCT
>CALXJW010000076.1 GCA_944388725.1 uncultured Clostridia bacterium
TTTTCATTTGATGGTATATCAAACATTATATCTCTCATTATTTCTTCTATTATAGAACGTAAACCTCTTGCTCCTGTCTTTCTTTCTATTGCTTTATCTACTATCGCATCTAGAGCTGGTTTTTCAAATTCTAATTCTACATCATCCATTTCTAATAATTTTTTATATTGTTTTACTAAAGCATTTTTTGGTTCTGTTGTTATCTTTATTAATGCTTCTCTATCTAATTCTTTTAATGATGCTATAATTGGTAATCTTCCTATAAATTCTGGTATCATACCGAATTTTAATAAATCTTGTGGCAATAATTCTTCAAATACTTTATATCTATCTATATCTTTTTTGCTTTGAATTTCTGCTCCAAATCCCATTGTTTTTTTACCAATTCTATCTTTTATAATATTTTCTAATCCTTCGAATGCTCCACCACAAATAAATAAAATATTTGTTGTATCGATTTGTAGTAATTCTTGTTGTGGATGTTTTCTTCCACCTTGAGGTGGTACTGATGCTATTGTTCCTTCTACTATTTTCAATAAGGCTTGTTGTACCCCTTCTCCACTAACATCTCTTGTTATTGATGGATTTTCTGATTTTCTAGTTATTTTGTCTATCTCATCAATATAAATTATTCCTTTTTCTGCTTTCTCTATGTCTCCATCTGCTGCTTGTATTAATTTTAAAAGGATATTTTCTACATCTTCTCCTACATATCCAGCTTCTGTAAGTGTTGTTGCATCTGCAATAGCAAATGGTACATTTAATATTTTAGCTAATGTGCTAGCCAATAATGTTTTTCCACATCCTGTTGGTCCTAATAATAATATATTACTTTTTTGTATTTCTACATCATTGTCATCAGACTCATGTTTTTCTAATAATTCTTCTTCATGTGCTATTCTTTTATAATGATTATATACTGCTACTGATAATGTTTTTTTAGCTTCTTCTTGACCTATTACATATTCGTCAAGTGTTGCTTTTATTTCTTTTGGGCTTGGTATTTTATCTAGTCCAGCTAATGTATATGATTCTTCTTCCTCATAAACTTCATTTTCTATAATATCATTACATAATCCTACACATTCATTACATATATATACTCCAGGACCTGCTATTATTTTTTTTACACTTTCTTGTGGCTTACCACAAAAAGAACATCTTACACTTTTTGGGATATCATTTTTTGCCATATATTTCTTCCTTTCTTAAAGTTATATTCAAACTTTATTATACTCTTTTGTCCATTATTCCGTCTATCAAACCATATTCCAATGCTTCTTGTGCTGTCATATAATTATCTCTTTCTGTATCTCTTTCGATAACATCTAATGGTTTTCCTGTTCTTTCACTTAAGAATTTGTTTAATTTTTCTCTTGTTCTAACTAAATGATCTGCATGTATTTTAATTTCTGTTGCTTGGCCTTGTAATCCGCCACCTCCAATTAATGGTTGATGTATCATTATTTCTGAATTTGGTGTTGCAAATCTTTTTCCTTTTTCTCCTGCTGATAATAATACTGCTCCCATACTTGCAGCCATACCAATACAAAATGTTGATACAGGGCATTTAATATAATTCATTGTATCCACTATTCCCATTCCATCAGTAATTGATCCTCCTGGTGAATTTATATAAAAATATATTTCTTTATCAGGATCTTCTGATTCTAAGAATAGCATTTGTGCTATTATTAAACTTGATGTTGTTGGATTTACATCTTCTCCTAAAAATATAATTCTATCTTTTAATAATCTTGAGAAAATATCATATGATCTTTCTCCTTTACTTGTTTGTTCAATTACATATGGTACTAAACTACTTTTTTCTATCATTTTAATTTCCTCCTTATTTTTACTTTGGTTTAAAGCCAAAAAGTTAGGTCAAAATTTTTATATATCAAAACTCCTCCCTAACTTTTATTTCTTACTATTTTATTTTTGCATTTTTTACTATAAATTCTATTGCTTTTTCTGATTCTATTCCTTCTTTTATATATTTGTTTAGATTTTCGTTATCTTTTATTTCTTCTACTTTTTTACCATAACTTTTTGCCATTTCTTCTAATTTTGCATTTATTTCTTCTTCTGTTGCTTCTAATTTTTCTGCTTTTATTATAGCTTCTAGAGTAAGTCTTGATTTAATTGCTTCTATTGCTTGTGGTTCATATTCTTTTTTGAATTCTTCTTCTGTCTTTCCTACCATTTTTAGATATTGGTCTAATTTTAATCCTTGATATGAAAGTCTTTGAGCCATATCGTTTATCATGTTTTCTACTTCCATTTCAACCATTCCTGATGGAATATCAACTTTTACTTTGTCACATACAGCTTTTATTGCTGCTTCTTGTGTTTCATATTTTGCTTTTTGTTCATTGTCTTTTTCCATCTTTGCTTTTATATCTTCTTTTAATTCTTTTAATGTGTCAAATTCGCTTACATCTTTTGCAAATTCATCATCTAATTTTGGTAGTTCTTTTTTCTTTATTTCATGTAATTTTACTTTAAACATAGCTTCTTTTCCGGCTAAGTCTTTTGAAAAATATTCTTTTGGAAATGTTACTTTTATTTCTCTATCTGAATCTATTTCCATTCCTACTAATTGATCTTCAAATCCCGGAATGAATGCTCCACTTCCTATTTCTAGTTCGTGTCCTTCAGCTTTTCCACCTTCAAATGCAACTCCATCTACAAATCCTTCAAAATCTATAGTAGCTATATCACCTTTTTCTAGTGCTCTGTCTTCTACTGTTATTAATCTTGAATTATGTTCTTGCATATGTTCTAATTCGTGTTTAATGTCTTTTTCTCCTACATTATACTCTATTTTTTTAAGTTCTATTCCTTTATATTTTCCTAATTCTACTTCTGGTTTTGTTTGTACTACTGCTGTAAATATTACATCTTTTCCTTTTTCCATTTGTTTTATTTCAACTTCTGGTCTGCTTACAGCTTCTATTTTATTTTCTTTTAATGCTTCATCATAGCTTTCTGTTGCTACATCATTGAATGCATCTTCATAAAATATTTGTGCTCCATAGTATTTTTCTACTATATTCATTGGAGCTTTTCCTTTTCTAAATCCTGGTATATTGAAATATTTTGCATTTTGAAAATATACTTTTTTCATAGCATTTTCAAATTTCTCTGCTTCTATTGTGATTTCTAATTTTACTTCATTTGCTTTTTCTGTTTTTTCTACTTTACAATTCATTATAATCTTCCTTTCTTGTCTTGCTTTTAGCTTTTATATTATATCATATATTTTCCATTTTGCAAGGCTTTTTTGAAAATACTTGTATTTTTTTAACAAAAACTCTTGTATTTTTTTGGCATCTGTGTTAAACTATTTATTAGTCAAATTTATTATTTAAATTGGGAGGTGCATTTAATTATGGCAAAATGTGAAGTTTGTGAAAAAACAGCTAGTCATGGAAATAAATTAAGTATAACTCGTTCTCATATAAGTAAAAGGGCTCCAAGAACTTGGAAACCAAATTTAAGAACAGTTAAAGCAGATGTTGATGGAGAAATTAAAAAAATCCATGTTTGTGCTAAATGTTTAAAAAATGGAAAAGTTAAAAGAGCATAATAAAATAATGCTATATAAGAAGTAAAAAAAGCGCTATATTACACAGCGTTTTTTTATTTTACTTTTATTTCAATTGATGTTTGCAACTTAATTTTATAATTTCTTCCATGCTATCATCTTCTGCGACTTTATTTTTTCTAATTGCACCACATTTTTTACATTTAAAAACAATTATATAACCTTTTTTAGAATTTGTTTCTAATCCTATTGGTTCTAATATTCCATGACATGTTTCCGCTCTATCTCCTGGATTTATATCTAAATGTTTTGAATGTAAACAGTATGGACAGTGATTCCTACTAGTATAACCTAGTTTAGGAACTTTTTTGCCACAATTTTCGCATATAAATTCTTCATCTATTTTTGTAAATTTACTTTTTTCTAACATCTATATTTTCCTTTCTAGCTAATTGGGGTAATTTGGTAATTGGGGGACGGTTCTCTTTTTTGCATTTTTTCATAAAAATCAGATTTAATTTTGCTTTTCAGCGTTTTATTTAAGAAAATGCAAAAAAGAGAACCGTCCCCCAATTTGCAAAGGAAAAAAGAGAACCGACCCCAAATTACCCTTTAAAATCTCCTCCACCCAAAAATTCTTTTACCAAAGAATTTGATGGCACTATTTCTTCTGGTATTGGCTCAAAATATCTCAATAATTCCATTAATCTTCTTGCTTCTGCATATTCTACTTCATCATTTGTTATTTCTTTTAATAAAGGCATTGCTTTATTTTTTAATACTCCTAATTCATATATTAATGATGTATTAAATATACTGTCTGCATCTTCTTGGAATGGGAATATATTTTTTTCTTCTCCTAAATTCACATTGTCCCATGTTGATAGTGTTTCTTTTGCTGAATATCCTCTAAATTGATTATCTCTTACTATTCTTCTTACAAGCCTTGTATCTGTTGTTGAAATTCTATTAAATGCGTCTAAATTTAATACTGTTAATGCACTTATATATATTTTATATTTTTGTTCAGTTGGTATTTTCTCTGTTAACTTATCATTCAAACAGTGTATTCCTTCTATTACTAATATGTCATCTTTTGCCATTTTTACTTTGTTTCCATTATATTTTTTTCTTCCTTCATGGAAATCAAACTCTGGCATTTCTATTTCTTCTCCATTCAATAATGCCAATAAATGTTTATTAAATAAATCTGTATCTATTGCTTTTATACTCTCAAAATCATATTCTCCTTTTTCATTTCTTGGTGTTTGGTCTCTTTCTACAAAATAATTATCTACTGATATTGTTACAGGTCTTAAACCATTTAATCTTAATTGTATTCCTAATCTTTGTGCAAAAGTTGTTTTTCCTGATGATGATGGTCCTGCTATTAATATAATTTTTACTCCTTTTTTGTTTGTTATTTTATCTGCTATTTGTGCAATTTTCTTTTCATGCAATGCTTCTGAAAGTAATATTAAATCTTTTATTCTATTTTCTTTTACTGCTGTATTTAATCTATATACTGTTCCAACATTTAATATTTTATAAATAGTTTCATATTCTTCTAATGCCCATGCTAATTTTTTTGTGTCTTTATACTCTGGTAATTCGTTTACATTTTTACTGCTTGGATATCTTAATAAAAATCCTCTTTTATATTTTTTTAAATCAAATATTTTTGTGCACCCTGTATGTGTTGCTATAACTTCATAGATATAGTTATAATAATTATCACAATAATACATATTTATTTCATTATTATCTTTTAAGTCAAATTGTAGTCTTCCTTTTGGTGTATTTGTTTCTTTATAAAATTTTGTAGCTTCTTCTCTAGTCATTGTTCTTTTTTCTATTTTTAGATCTTGCGCTATGATTTCTTGCATTTTTACTTTTACTTTTTCCAGCATTTCTTCTGTTACATCCATATTCTCTATTGTACAGTACATGGCATTTGATAATTGATAATTTACCATAACATGTGCTTTGGGATATATATGCCAAAATGCTTTTCCCATAATATATGTTAATGTTCCTCTATATATTTTCATACCTTCTTTTGAATTTATATCTATTAATTCAATTTTCCCACTTTCTTCTACTAGATAATCTAAATTCTTGTATTCATTATTAAATTTTGCTCCAACTACTGGATATTCATTTTCTGCTATTTGCTCTTTTGCTAGGTCTAAAATTCTTCCATTCTCTTCTGTTTTTATAATTATTTTTTCTTTTTTTGTCTCTCTCATCTTTTTTCATTCCCTTCTTAATGTATAAATCTAATTACAATTATTTTTCATTCTACATTTTACATTATTATATTTAGTAAGTCAAATTATTTTTATATTAATTATATGAATATTTCATTTATTTATGTGTATAATTATTTTAGAGGTGGTTGTATGGAGTTAAATAGAGTTAAAACTATTTTGAATAATAAAGAAAAAATCGATATTTTTTATGATGATCGTCCTGTTTGGATTCAAGGAGTTAATAACAATATTGCTAAAGTTGGTTTTATTGATAATTTTGAAGAAAGAGATGTTTTTATAGAAGATTTATATGAGAGAAATTTATATAACTGAAAAGAGGTATCTTTTAAAAGATGCCTCTTTGTTTTATTAGTCTTTTGCTGCATATGGTAATATTGCAATATGTCTTGCTCTTTTTACAGCTAATGTTATATCTCTTTGATGTTTTGCACATGCCCCTGTTGTTCTTCTTGGTAATATTTTACCTTTGTCATTTATAAATTTCTTTAATTGATCTGCATTTTTATAATCTAATTCAAAATTTTTGTCACTGCATAATACGCATACTTTTTTTCTTTGTTTTCTAAATTTTGGATTAAAATCTTCATCATAATTGTTATTGTTTCTATTATTTCTTTTTTTGTTTTTGTCTGACATTATAATATTCCCCTCCTTGTTTTAGAATGGTAGGTCATCACTTGAAGATACTTCAAAATCTGAACCACCTGGCATTGTATTTCCAAATGTGTT
>CALXJW010000077.1 GCA_944388725.1 uncultured Clostridia bacterium
GATTTTGGATAATTTTTAATTATTCATTATGTGTTTTCAAATTAATAATTTTTTCTATAATTTCCGTATCTTCTATTTTATTAATACCAAAACATTTTTTACCTAAATCTTTTATAGATGCACCTAAATGATACATTTCTTTATTATCTATTACTATAAATCTATCATGAAATTTATTTGTTTTTGCAACCTTAAGTACAGGATATTCTTTATTAAATTTTTGAATATCTATTTTTTGAATATTGCTATTATTAGATGTTAAAATAACAACTTCTACATTACTTTTCTTTTTAGTTAACATTTTTAATATGCTATCATCAACATAATTGTCAATTATTAAAAGTTTATTATTGGCCTTTTTTATGATATCTATAATTAAACTATATGCATCATATATTTGTCCATCGAAAAAAATTCTTTGCTTTATATTCTCTTCTTGTTGTAACTTATTAAATATCATATCAAATTTTTTATCATGTTCTAATAATTTATATTCTACATTTGTTAGTCTATTGAAAATTTGTGTATTTGATAGTAAAAATTTTCTCATTTCAACAAATGCATTCATAATATTTATACTTACCTTTACTGCTATTTCGTTTTTCAATAATCCCGAAAGCATTGCTATTCCTTGTTCTGTAAAAACATACGGTAAATATTTTCTGTGTTTACCTCGTTCTGTTCCTTCGTTTAATTTCTCTGTTTTTAAGGTCTCAATCTGTGACCTTAAATTTGTATATTCTTTTGCTGTTAATTGAAAACAAAAATCTTCTGGAAATCTCTCAATATTTCTTTTCACTGCCTGATTAATTTTCTTTGTTTCATAATGATATAACATTGCTACATCACTATCTAGCATTACTTGTTTTCCTCTTATTGTATATATCAAACTTTTTATTTCCTCATCTGATATTTCGTTTTTTACTACTAATTGCTCAAACTTTTCTTCCATAATACACATCCTTTGCACTTGCATATATTATAGAACGTTTGTTTGCGTATGTCAATACTTTTATATTATTTTTCCTCCACCTATTAGAATATTATCATCATAAAATACTACTGATTGTCCTGGTGTTATTGCTCTTTGTGGTTCTTTAAATACCACTTTTACTTTCTCTTCTTCAACAGGAATTACAGTACATTCCGCTTCTTTTGATCTATATCTTATTTTTGCTTTTAATTGCATTTTTCCTTCTATTTTATTCATAGTAAGCCAGTTAAGTTCTATTGCAAATAATTCATTAGAATATAAATCTTTTTCTGTTCCTACAATTACTTGATTATTTTTACCATCTAATTTTATTACATATAATGGCTCTTTATAAGATATTCCTAATCCTTTTCTTTGTCCTATTGTATAATTTGAAAGTCCATTATGTTTTCCTAAAACTTCTCCTGTTTTTAATACAATATTTCCTGTTTTTAATTGCTTTTTAGAGTATTGTTTTAAAAATTTTTGATAATCATTATCAGGTATAAAACATATTTCTTGACTTTCTTTTTTATGTGCTGTTATTAAATTATTCGCTTCAGCTATTTTTCTTATTTCTTCTTTACTTACCTTATTTTGCAATGGGAATAAAACATGTTCTATTTCTTCTTTTGGCATATAATATAAGAAATATGTTTGGTCTTTTTTTTCTTCATCTGCTTTTTTTATTACATTCATATTATATTTTTCTGAATATTCTATTTTTGCATAATGACCTGTTGAAATATAATCACATTGTAATTCTTGTGCTTTTTTATAAAATTCTCCAAATTTTAAATATTTATTACATTCCACACAAGGATTTGGTGTTTTATTATTTTCATATTCATTTATAAATTTATCTATTACTTTTTGCTTAAATATATCTCTACTGTCTATTATATAATGTGGTATTTGTAGTTTTTCACAAACCTTTTTTGCATCTTCTATTGCTTGGTTTTTACATTCATTACAATTCTCTGTACATTGTGGTTCCCATAGTCTCATAGTGGCTCCTATTACTTCATATCCCTGTTCTAATAACATTACTGCTGCCACGCTACTATCTACGCCTCCACTCATTCCTAGTAAAACTCTTTTTTTCATATCTTATCACATTCTTTCTTTGTATCTAATCTCCTATTGGTGCAAAGTCATCTGTTACAATTTGTTTGTCTGTAATAAAATCTAATACTTCCATGTTTAAGTATTGTTCATATTCTTCATATTTAGTTACATCTATTTCAGGATTTCCTTTAATTCCTACAAGTATTAAATTTTGTTTATCTGTTTTTTCTTTGCTTGATACCATAAAGATTTTCACATCATCAAACACTGCTTTATATGTTGCATATTCATATTGTATAAATTCTGAATCTTTTCCTTCTACTGAAGCTATTATATTTGTTAATACTATCCCATTATCATTTAACATATTTTTTGCATGTTGCATTGCTTCATATGTTGTTAATTCAAATGGTGCATTTAATCCTTTAAATGCGTCTATTAGTATTACATCATATTTATTTTTACTGTAGTTTAAATAACTTCTTCCATCTTGATTATATATTTTTAGTCTTTCGTCTTTTGTATTTAATCCAAATTGTTCTTCTGCTATTTGTGTCATTTTGTCATCTATTTCTACTACATCTATTGTTTTGTCTTGATATTTTTGTAAATAGTGTATTGGATATGTATATGCTGCTCCGCCTATCAATAATGTTGATTTTGCATTTTTATTAAAGTATTCGAATAAATCATAATATCTTAAATACAATGCTCCCATTTCTCCTGTTTCTGTATCTATATATGATTCTAATCCTGTGTCTACTTGTAATGTTTTGTATGTTGTTTGTTCTGTTTCTATTTGTTTTACCCATATTCTACTATATTGTGAGTCTGTGTCTAATAATATGTCTGGATTACTTTTCTTGAATATTATTTTTCCTAAAATGATTAGTATTAACATTATACAAAGCATCATTATTAAAAAATATTTATATTTTTTACTTTTATTTTCTTTTGCTATGACAGACATTATTAATAATATTAGTGTAATGCCTATATTTATATTACTTACTCCTATATTGGGTATTAATACAAATCCCATTACAAATGTTCCTATTATACTTCCTATTGTTGATAATGATGATATTCTTCCTGATAGCGAACCTATTTCGTCATCATTTTTGCTTTTTATTTTTACTGCAAATGGAGATACCATTGCAAGCAAAAAGCTTGGAATTGAAAATACTATTATTGCACATAATATTGCTGCTATTATTAAATTTTCTATTATTCCGGCAAATTGTTTTACCACTATTGTTTCTAAAATTGGTATTAAACTTGTAAATATTGCAGATATTAATAATATTTCTGATAATCTATCTATATTAGATTCTTTATCTGCTAATTTCCCACCTAGCCAATATCCTAAACTCATACTTGCTAGTATTATTCCTACTATACTTGTCCATACTACATTTGAACTTCCTACATATGGAGATAGGACTCTCGCTGCTATCAGTTCGAGTCCCATTCCTATTGCTCCACTTAAAAATACAATTATTTCTAGTTTATATTTTTTTATCAAATTTATCATTCCTTTTTGGTATTATTCTTTAATTTGTATATGTACATCGTCTAATTGTTGTTTTGTTACAACTGATGGTGCTCTCATTAATAAGTCTCTTGCTTTTTTGTTTTTAGGGAATGCTATTACTTCTCTTATATTTGTAGAATCTGCTATTAACATTACCATTCTATCAACTCCTGGTGCTGCTCCTGCATGTGGTGGTGTTCCATATTGGAATGCATTATATAATGCTCCAAATCTATTTTTTACATCTTCTTCTGTATATCCCGCTATTTCAAATGCTTTTACCATTATTTCTGGATTATGGTTTCTTACTGCTCCTGATGCCATTTCATATCCATTACATACTAAGTCATATTGATATGCTAATATTTCTAATGGATCTTTTGTTTGTAATGCTTCTAGTCCTCCTTGTGGCATTGAAAATGGATTGTGTGAAAAGTCTATTGTTCCTTCATCTGATAATTCGTACATTGGGAAGTCTACTATAAAGCAGAATTTGTATACATTTTTTTCTATTAAATCTAATCTTTTTCCTAATTCTATTCTTACAAGCCCTGCTATTTTTTGTGCTGTTGTTAGTTTGTCTGCTATAAAAAATACACTATCTCCTGGTTTTACATTATATTCTTTTTCTAATTCATTTTTCGCTTCTTCTGTTATGAATTTAGCTATTCCTCCAGAGATTGTTCCATCTTTTTCAAATTTTGTCCATGCTAATCCTTTGGCTTCACATTCTTCTACTGCAAATTCTGTCATTTTGTCAAAGAATTTTCTTCCTTGCTCAGCTCCATTTGGTACTACTATTGCTTTTATTGTTTTATCTTTAAATGCATTAAATTCTGTATTTTCAAATACTTTTGTTACATCTTGGATTATTAATGGATTTCTTAAATCTGGTTTGTCTATTCCGTATTTTTCCATTGCTTCTTTATATGGTATACGTATAAATTCTCCTTCATCTACTTTCCAATCTGTAAATTTTTTAAATGCGTATGGTACAACTTCTTCTAATACTTTAAATACATCTTCTTGTGTTGCAAAACTCATTTCAAAGTCTAATTGGTAAAATTCTCCTGGTGCTCTATCTGCTCTTGGGTCTTCATCTCTAAAGCATGGTGCTATTTGAAAATATTTGTTAAATCCACTTACCATTAGCAATTGTTTGAATTGTTGTGGTGCTTGTGGTAATGCATAAAATTCTCCTGGATGTAGTCTACTTGGTACTAAAAAATCTCTTGCTCCTTCTGGCGATGAGTTTGCTAGTATTGGTGTTTGTATTTCTGCAAATCCTAATTCATCCATTTTGTCTCTTAATGTTTTTAATATTTTTGAACGAAGTAGTATTGTGTTGTGTAGTTTTTCATTTCTTAAGTCTAAAAATCTATATTCTAGCCTTAAGTCTTCTCTTACTTCTTGGTCTGTATTTATTTCAAATGGTAATACATTTTTACATTTTCCTAATACTTCTATTTTATTTGCTACTACTTCTATTTCTCCTGTTGGCATTTTAGGATTTTTGCTACTTCTTTCCACAACTTTACCACATATGTTAATACAACTTTCTGTTGTTATTTCTTTTGTTTGTTCTTGTAGTTTTGGTTCATTTACTACTATTTGTGTTATTCCAAATTCATCTCTTAGATCTATAAATATCATTCCGCCTAAATTACGTATTTTTTGTACCCATCCTGATAATTCTACTTCTTCTCCTACATTCTGTATTTTTAATTCTCCTAAATTATGTGTTCTATACATTGTTATTCCCCCATTGTTTGCTTTTGCCTTGCGGCTTCTCTATTTTTACCCATTTATTTTACTACAAAATAAAGAAAATAGCAAGGTTTGTTGCTATTTTCGTATTTTTTAATATTTTGTTATTTTGTGCATATTGTCTACACTGTTATCTCCTGTACAATTTTCTATTTGTACACTAGGGCTTAGAGTAACTACTGGGCGAATATAATCATTTATATCAATAGCATAATTATATGAAATAAAAATTCCACCAATAAGAAAATTATTCACAGTCCAAAGCCCAAAAGCAGCCCAATTCGTCTCACAATTAACATAACGTGAAGCAACCCAGTAAGAACCACTTGTTTTTAATGCATTATATCCGTTTCCATAGTTAGTACTACTCATAACTCCTGTCCAATATGTTTGTGTTACTTTTAAACTTGAATTTGCTTTTGTGCTACCAGTTGCATTTCCTTCATCACTTATTTCTAATCCTGTTGTTTTTACATTTTCTGTATCTATTCCTGCACCTATTTCTTGTGCATATAAATTAGGGTAATATCTATAAGTTGAAGATGTATATTTATGTGTATCACCGTAAGTTACTCCTCCAGATGATGAATATCTATCTCTTGTTGATTTTCCTGCGTCAGTTAACCAATATTCTAAATCTTTATAATTTATACTTCTTGCTTTTATATTTCCTCTACTATATAATGTTTCACATATATCATTCATTACTGTTACTCCATTATTATATCCATTTGCTCCTTTAAGGTATATAGCTTGACTTGTTGGACTTCCTATTAAATCTAAACTTCCATCTTCATATATTCTTAAAATTTGCCATGTCATTCCTGTTTTATCTCTTGCATATTGTTTATCTTGTGTGATTGTGCTTGTATTACTACTTGAACCTGTTATTGATGAAGTCAATTTATCTGTTGTATATCCTGTTGCATTTTCATCTGGCACATAATCTATATAATCTCCTACTTTTAATCCGGTTCTATCTCCTATTAGTTTTATTTCCTCGTCCTCATCATTTGTATAATACATTATGCCATCCATTTCAATACCTCTAGCATAATAAACATGCATACTCTGTTTATTAACAATGTAAACATCAGCATAATTTTGTGTGTCTGCACTACTGCCAATATTATTATAATCCAAACCATAATTTAAAGTAATATCTTCAAAAGCAGATAAATCTATTACATAATATTTATCAT
>CALXJW010000078.1 GCA_944388725.1 uncultured Clostridia bacterium
ATCATTGCTGCTGCTATTGATACTAATTGTTTTGGTGATACATCTATATATTGTACTAATTCTTTATCTACTTCTACGATTTCGTTTTTATGTCTTACACGTATACGTTTATTTATAAACTCTCCATTTTCATCCATTGGTTCAGATGCTTGTGCTATTATGTAATTATCTTCAACATCTGCACTCATATATTCAACAATGTCTGTTACTCTATGTGTTTCTGGATCTATTTTTCTATATGGTGTTTCTATAAATCCATATTCATTGATATTTGCAAATGATGATAATGCTGAGATTAATCCAATGTTTGGTCCTTCTGGTGATTCTATTGGACATAATCTACCATAATGTGTATAGTGAATATCACGTACTTCGAATCCAGCTCTTTCTCTTGATAATCCTCCAGGTCCTAATGCTGATATTCTTCTTTTATGTGTTAATTCTGAAAGTGGGTTTGTTTGATCCATGAATTGTGATAATTGTGAACTACCAAAAAATTCTCTTATTGATGATGTTATTGGTTTTGTGTTTATTAATGTTTGTGGTGTTACAACATCTAAGTCTTGTATTGTCATTCTTTCACGAACTACTCTTTCTAATCTTGTTAAACCAATTCTGAATTGGTTTTGTAGTAATTCTCCAACACATCTAATTCTACGGTTAGCTAAATGGTCTATATCATCTGCTTTTCCTAGTCCATGTGACATATTTAATAAATAGTTTATTGATGCTATTATGTCTTCTGTTGTTATATGTTTTGGTACTAATTCTTCATATCTTTCTGTTATTACTTTTACTAAGTCTTCTTCACTTGTATTTTCAATTATATTTTGTAATACTTGATAATTTACATTTTCTTTAAAATGTAGTTTACTTAAATCAACATTTGGTAATACTTTGTGAATATTTACTGTTCCATTTCCTATTACTCTAACTTTTTTATCATCTAATTTTATATCTACTATATTTATTCCTGCATTTTGAATATTTTCTGCAACTTCTGGTGTAATAATTTCTCCAGCTGTTACAAATACTTCTCCTGTTTCTTTATCCATAATGTCTTCAAATGCAACTTGATTTTTTATTCTATTTGCAATACTTAATTTTTGATTAAATTTAAATCTTCCTACTTTTGCTAAATCATATCTTCTATTGTCAAAGAATAATCCATCAAATAAATTTCTTGCAGCATCTACTGTTGGTAATTCTCCTGGTCTTAATTTTTTATAGATTTCTATTAATGCTTCTTCTCCAGTTTTTATTGGATCTTTTTGTATTGTTGTTTCTAGTAAATTTTCTTCTCCAAATAATGCTCTTATTTGATCATCTGAAACAAGCCCAATTGCTCTCAATAATGTTGTTACAGGTATTTTTCTTGTTCTATCAACACGTACCCAATATACATCGTTTCCATCTGTTTCGTATTCTATCCATGCTCCTCTTAATGGCATTACTGTTGATGTGTATGTTTTCTTTCCTGTTTTTGTGTCAAAAACTTCATCATAATAACATCCTGGTGAACGTACTAATTGGCTTACTACAACTCTTTCTGCTCCATTTATAATAAATGTTCCACTGTCTGTCATTAATGGAAAATCGCCTAAATAAATTTCTTGCTCTTTTATTTCTCCTGATTCACGATTTATTAATCTTACTTTTACGTGTAATCTTGTTGAATATGTTGCATCTCTTTCTTTGGCTTCTTCAATTGTGTATTTTGTTTTTTCTTCCATGTAATAATCGAAAAATTCTAGAACTAAATTTCCTGTGTAGTCAACTATTGGTGAAATATCTTTTAAAACTTCTCCAAGTCCTTCTTCTACAAACCAGTCATATGAATCCTTTTGAACTTTGATAAGGTTTGGCATTTCAATATAATCTCCAACCTTTGAGAAATCTTTACGAGTTGCTTTCTCGTATTTTACTTCTTTGATTTCCAAACAAATCACTCCTTAAAAAATATTAAGCAGAAATAAAGTATTTATTTTAGAAAAATCCCCTCTTAAAACATAACTCTGTAAAGTTTTGAATCTTGTCTGCTCCTACAATTTCCTCTACTTTAGTTTGTTTATGTTTAATTCTTATTCTTCTAAATTTTTAACTATTTTGAATTAATGATTGAAACTTAATTTTAGTAAAACGGCAATAAAAGACCTGTTAGTACATTTTAAAAATTTTGCACCAACTTGTCTTTTTTCAGTATTTTATTAAATCTCTTGTTTCAATTTTTTACTTTTTATCTTAATCACCCTTTTTTAGATTCTATGCAATGATTAAGCCTTTTCCGTAAAGTTATACAGAAAATATTATACCGCATTTTGGTAGGGTTTGTCAATTATTTTTTTATGTTTTTTATCAATTCTTCTTGACTTTTTTCTATGTTATAGTAAAATATATATCAGTTATTTAAAACGAAGGAGGAATTTATGGCAAGTTTACCATTATTTATTAAATACATTTTAACAGGATTAGTTGGAATTTTACCAATAATAGAATTAAGAGGAGCTATTCCTGTAGGAGTATTTACATTTCACTTAAGCTATTTAGAATCTTTCATTTGTAGTTTTATCGGAAATATAATTCCTGTATATTTTATTGTAAAATATATAAGACCATTATTCGATTTTTTTGGAAGATGGAAAATATTTAAAGTAATAATTGATTGGGCTACAGAAAAAGCTACAAAACATATTCAGGAAAATGAAAAACTACAAAATGCAGTTTCAGTTGGTTTATTTTTATTTGTCGCAATCCCTTTGCCTGGAACCGGAGCATGGGTTGGATCTTTAATAGCTAACTTTTTAGACTTACCACCAAAAAAAGCTATTCCACCAATTATTATTGGTGTTCTTACAGCAGGTATTATAGTCTTATCCATTACAGCTGCTGCTAATGGTGGAATTCAATATTTACTACAAAGATCATAAAAAAGATACTTTTTTACAAGTATCTTTTTTTGTTATACATTATATTTTTCTTTCAACTTAAATTCCACATAATCATTAATTACAATTTTTAATACTGCAGCTACTGGTACAGCTAAGAACATTCCTAAAAAGCCAAAATATGCTCCTCCTACTGTTACTGCGAAAATTATAAGTAATGGACTAATTTTTAAAGAATTTCCAACAATTTTTGGATTTATAATATTAGCATCTATTTGTTGTAATATTATTACTACTACTGCCATTATTATTGCTTGTGATAGACCTCCTGTAATTATTGTTATTAATACACTTAGTGCAACTGCTACTATTGCTCCAAAATATGGTATTATATTAAACAATCCTATTATAAATCCTAACAACACTGCATATTTCACTCCAATAATACTCATTGCTATTGTTACTAATATTCCAACTATAACCGCATCAATTAATTGACTACTAATAAATTTCCCAAATATTTTATTACTTTTTTCCAAATATTTTGCAATCTTATTACATGTTTTCGCATCAAAAATCGCTGCCAAAACTTTTCCCAAAAAGTCTAATATTAAATTTCTTTCTAGTAATACATATACTGAAACAACTATTGTAACAAACACATCAAATATTCCACTAGCTACTCCAAATGCGCCTTTTACATATTGTGTTATTTTTTCTGGGTTAATATATTGTTTTAAATCTATATTTGATATACTTTCTCCAACACTTTTTATTACTTCTGTAACTTTTTCACTTTTTAAGAATGAATCTTCTGGTAAAGCATTTACTCTATTAATTGCCTCATTCCAATACCCTTGAAAATTTGACACTAATTCTATAACACTATCTGTTACAACTGGCAATATTACATTTATTAATAAAATTATTATTAAAATAGCTATTATATATGTTATAAAAACCCCTATTCCTCTTGCATGTTTTTTAAACACTCTAATTTTTTCTAGTTTTTTTTCAATTTTTATTTCAGGTATATATAATAAATATGCTATTAATGTTCCTAATAAAAATGGAGCTATTATATCACAAAAATTATTTACTGCATTTCCTATTGCTGTAAAATTATCCAAAAACTTATATACCAATATAATAGCTACTGCCAATATAAACCAGTACATCCATTTTGAAAAATTCTTTTTTACTTCATTCATAAATTATCCTCCTATAAATTTATTTCTAATCCAACTGGGCAATGGTCACTACCAAATATTTCTGGATAAATAGTAGCTTCTGCTATATTTTTTTCTATATCTTTAGATGTTATAAAATAATCAATTCTCCATCCCACATTTTTTTCTCTTGCTCTGCCCATATATGACCACCAACTATAACTATCTGTTTTATCTGGATATAAATATCTAAAAGTATCTGTAAAACCTGCATTTAGTAATTCTGTCATTTTTCCTCTTTCTTCATCAGTAAATCCTGCATTTCCTCTATTTGTTTTTGGATTTTTTAAATCAATCTCTTTGTGTGCTACATTTAAGTCTCCACACATGATTACAGGTTTTGTTTTATTAAGTTCCAAAAGATATTTTCTTATTTCATCTTCCCAAATCATCCTATAATCAAGTCTTTCTAACTCTCTTTTAGCATTTGGTGTATATATATCCACCATATAAAATCTTTCAAATTCTAATGTTATTACTCTTCCTTCTTTGTCGTGTTCTTCTTTATCTATTCCATATTTTACATTTATAGGTTCTATTTTTGTAAATATTGCAGTTCCAGAGTACCCTTTCTTTTCTGCACTATTCCAATAGCTTTTATATCCTTCAAATTCCAATTCAACTTGTCCTACTTGACATTTTGTTTCCTGTATACAAAATATATCTGCATCTATTTGTTCAAAAAAGTCTTTAAACCCTTTGTTCAAACATGCTCTTATTCCATTTACATTCCATGATATTAGTCTCATATTTCCTCTCCTACTTAAGATAATTGTATTATAGCATAGTATATTTATTAACGCAAATCAACACTAAATTTGAACATTATTTATGGCATTAATAATATTTTGCGCTACGTTATAAGTGAACTTTAATATAGTAAAATATTTATATGTAACCTCTTTATTTATAATTTGGTCTTTTTTTCTTTTCATCTCAAACATTGGTCCAGTGTGAAATCTTAAATATATTTCATTATTTTTTATATAGATATCATATCGTATTTTCATTTCCCTTTCAAAATTCACTAATTCCTCCATAATATCTGCTGTTAAAATTTGCATTCCTATAATCTTATTTGAAGTCTGTACATCAAAATATTTTTCAAATTCACTTGAATCCATTTTTAATCTGTTTTTATTTAAAAACATTTTACCATTTTCTACTATCTTTAATTCAGCATTTATAGATTTGTCTATTTCTATTTTTGAAAAAAGTCCATAAAATTTTTTAGTAATTCTTGTTTCTGTTCGACCATCTGAATTAGTATATTTTTCTTCTTCTTCAGTTAATATCTCTGCCATTTCGAAATTATATTTTTTATCTATTTGTGCTTTTATATAATCATCTGATTTATATCTATTATAATATTCATAATTTAATTGCTTATATATATACTCTGGCATTTGTTGATTCGGCAAATATTCTGCATTATCATAAAAATTATTAATAATAGTTTTTATTACTGTATTTTTATATAAACTTTTTAATCTTCTTTGCTTTTTTGTTGAGTTTATTATTGCTATAAATATTAAGAATATCACTATATTTATAAGTAATAAAAACATTAATGTACTTACTAAAGATATTTCTATTTTTAAGAATATTATTAAAAAGCAAAAATTCACTAATATACACTCAATAATCAAAATCTTTTCAATTTTTTGTTTTTCTTTATTTGCTTCTTCCCATGCAATATGTAATTCGCTATCTTCATCATTATTTAATTTATTATATATTTCGTCAAAGTCTTTCATTACTTATCCTCATTATTTATTATTACATTTTCTCTTTTATATTCTTCAATTTGAAATAATTCCGCTTTTTTGAAACCAAATAGTTTAGCAACTATATTTGATGGCACTGTTTCTGTTTTGTTATTATAGTTAGTAACTTCCATATTATATATTCTTCTTGCTGCTTGTAATTGACTTTCTAATTTTGTTAAATTTTTTTGTAAATTCAAATATTGTTCACTTGCTTTTAATTCTGGATAATTTTCAGCTAAAGCTACTATTTCATTCATCTTATTATTTATTTTTTCTGCACTTTTTAGGTTTGTAGAATCTTTTAAATATGATACTCTTAATTCTGTTATTTCTGCAAAAACTCCTTTTTCATATTCAGAATATTGTTTTACACACTCTACCAAATTAGGTATTAAATCAAATCTTTGGTTTAAATATACATCTATTCCGGATTCAGCTTGTTTTACTCTGTTTCTAGATTTTATTAAGTTGTTATAAATTACTAAAATTATAATTAATATTATTATAAATAATATAATTGCTATACCCATTTTTTATCAAATCCTTTCTATTAGTATTTTACCAAACTATTTAATTTTTTTCCAGTATTTTAATTAATTTTGCATTATAAATATTTTCTTCCAAGGACTGTCCC